>DAHXMR010000178.1 GCA_027371655.1 Microcaldota archaeon | reverse complement strand
CGCGCTTCGAGCAGATTTCCGAACACCTGGTGCACCTGCGCTCGGTGGAAAAACGCCTCGAAATAAGCGAATCCGTTGCAAAGGAAGCGGCCCCGCTTGCGCTATCCGACGCGCTGCGCGAGGCAAAAAAAATCGACTTTCCCAAACTAAACGCGATTGACAAAGAGCTTGACGCGGTGAAAAGCGGGCTCGAGCAGGCGCACGCCGCAAAGGCCTCGCTTGAGCCTTTCAAAAACCTAGGCGTGAAGCCTGCACTTTTCGCCAAGGCAAGCGCGGTGAAATTCTCGTGCCTGCTGCTCAAGGCGCAAAACGCCAAGCAGGCGCATGAGATTGCGGCAAAAATAAGCGAGGACCTCGAAGGCGCGCACCACGACGTGCTTTTGTTCGAATCCGGCGGAAGGCACTATGCGATAGTGGCGTCCGACCGCAAAGCCGCCGAGGAAAATGCATCCGGGCTTGCGGCAAAATACGCGCAAGCGGCACTTCCCATTCCAAGCGTTGCGGGCGATTCGTTCTCCCGCGCGTACGCGCAGGCCGACTCCGAAAGCAGGAGGCTTGAAACGCAAAAAGCCGGGTTGGAGCGCGAGGCGGAAAAATTCAAGGCCGCAAACCAGTCCCAAATCGTGAAAATCCGCAGGGCCCTCGAAATCGAGGCACTGAAGGCGACGCTTCCCTCGAAGTTCGGCCGCACCAAGAAGCTCAACGTCGCCGAAGGCTGGGTTTTGAAGAAAAACGCGAAAGGGCTTGAAGCCGCGCTTGAACAGGTGACGGCGGGCGCGGTAATGGCCGAAGAGGTTGAAACCGCGGCCGAGCCGCCGAGCATTTTGGACAACCCCAAGCCCGTGAAGCCGTTCGAATTCCTCATCCGCTTCTTCTCGCTTCCGCACGCGGGCGAAATCGACCCCACGATATTCATTTCAATAACGTTCCCGCTTTTCTTCGGCATGATCCTCGGCGACATCGCAGACGGATTGCTCGCGGTCGCAATCGCCCTCGCATTGCGCA
>DAHXMR010000168.1 GCA_027371655.1 Microcaldota archaeon | reverse complement strand
TGCGAAAAAAGCGCGTCCGCGGTTTTTTTCACCGCGTCCTCCGCGCCGATAATCCTCTCGAAAACGGTTTCCTGCCTAAGCAGCTCGTCCAAGCCCTTTTCAGCCATAAAAACCAACAAATGTAAATGTTTTTCCCGTTTTGATGCCTTTCGCATAAATCATGCGAGTTTTATTTCCCTCGTTTTTCCCCGTCCGCCGGGCCCCGCGGTTTCCCGCGCGTGCAAAAGCTTCTTGCCTTCCAGCGAATCCACTGCGTAGCGCAATCCCCGCTCGGTGATTTCCTTTTTTTCGCGCACTTTTTCAAGCAATTCCCCGGATGAAAGCGGGCCGTTTTCCCGCAGCGCACCAAGCACGGCTTCCTCAAGTTCGCTTGCGCCCGCAAGACGCGCCTGCTTTTTCCATTCGCCGCTTGTCTCGAAAGACTTCCTCGCGTCAAGCGCTTCAACTTTGCGGCTTCCCCTCGCGTCCGCGTTGCGGCCGGCCTTCCAAAGCGCTTCCAGCGCAATCCTCGCGTCGCCGCCCATTTTCGCGCCGTGCGCCGCGCAAACCGCGACGGTTTCCTCAAGGCACGCGCCGGGAACGAACGCCGCCTTGGCACGCTGGCGCAAAATGTCCTTCAACTGCGCGGGCGAATATTTTTTGAATTCCACCGCAACCGGTGAAACCGAGCTTCTGATGCGGTTGTCGGCCTTTGCAAGGAGCCCCTCGTCGTTTGAAACGAGCACGACGGAAATTTTTGCGCCGTTCAATTCCCGCGCCCTGCCCAAATCGTAAAGCAGGGCTTCCTCGCCCTTTGCGAAAACGCGGTCCGCCTCGTCCAGGGCCACCACAAGCGCGGTGCCCTCGCGCCTGCAAGCCTGCACCACCCTCTCGAATATTTCCCCGCTGCCAATCCCCCTGCGCGGCATCGCCTCGCCGAGGCTTTGGGCGATGTCGGAAAAAACCGCCTGCCGCGAGTCCGAATGCCAGCAATTGACGTAAACCCCCCTGGCTTTTCCCGAATACTCCTCAAGTTCCTTTATTGCCTTTTTCACCGCGCTTGTTTTTCCCGTCCCCACCGGGCCGAACACGAAAAGGTTCTGCGCAGGCAGCCCACGCGCCGCGGGCTCCAGGGCGCGCGCGATTTCCGAAAGCTCGCGCTCCCTATGAGGCAATTCATCGGGCTCAAACTCGGGCAAAAGCGCGTCTTCGTGCGCAAAAACCCCGGC
>DAHXMR010000157.1 GCA_027371655.1 Microcaldota archaeon | reverse complement strand
GATGATCGAGAAATCGGGGCAGATGGGCGTGCCGGTCATCGACATCGACGGCAAGATAATCGTGGGCTTCGACCTTCCGGCGATAAAACAGGCGCTCAAGCTCAAGTAAGAATCATTCTTTTTCCCGCAAAGAGGCGTTTGCGGGTTTTTGGGGGAGGGGCTAGAAAAGATGGTTTGGGCGTACATCCAGTGCCCGCATTGCAAGGCGCGCAACGAAGTGGAAAACGCGCCGAACACCTGCCTGCACTTGCACGTTTGCACCAACTGCGGCCGCACCCTGCACACGCCGCCCGGATACTGCTGCCTCATCTGCGCCTTCAGCGGCACCTACTGCGAGGTAAGCGTGAAAAAGAAGGCGGACGGCATAGCAATTTCGCCGACTATCGGGCGGCGCTGATGCTTTTTGCGCCGGACTGCTCAGGCCCCGCGCACGCCAACGCGCCCAAAAAAAGGCTTCATTATTTCCTCGAACTCCTTCAACTCCTTGTGCGTGAAGCCCGCCTTTCCCGCGTACGCGGAATCAAGCGTGTTAATGCCCCTGAACTGCTGCAAGAAAAACTTTTTAGCGCCCGACAGCCACTTCCCGATCGCCTTCGCGTCCTCCTTCGAGAACAACCCCGGCACCACAGTGGTGCGGAACTCATAGTCCACGCCGCTGTCGCGGATTAAATCAACGCTGTTCCGGATTGCCTTTTTGTCCACCTTCGCCCCGCATACGCTTTCGTATTTTTCCAAGGGCGCCTTGATGTCCATCGCAACATAATCCACAAGTTTTTGGGAAAACAATTTTTCCAGCACTTGCGGGTTTGTCCCATTCGTGTCAAGCTTCACCAAGTATCCCAAGTTTTTCAATTCCGCGCAAAACTCTTCCAAATCCGCCTGCAGCGTGGGCTCGCCCCCAGTCAGGCAAATCCCATCCACCCACTTCTTCATCAGCGGGGAGGCAAGCGTTTCCAAAATTTCTTCGGTTGGAATGGTCTCTTCGGTCTCGGGGTGCAATACGAGGGCGGGGTTGTGGCAAAAGGGGCAGCGGAAGTTGCATCCCCCGAAGAAAACGGTGGACGCGATTTTTCCCGGATAGTCCAAAAGCGTGTTTTCGATGAAGCCCTTTATTTCCACCAAATTGGAAAACCCCGAAAAGGCGTTCAGAGGAATTTTTTGACTTCCTCGTATGCGGGCGCGCCGTTGCGCCACGCCGCGATTTCCCTGGAGCCTTCGGCGATGACCACGGAGGGCGTTGCCATCACGTCGTAGTACGTGGCCTCGGACAAGCCGTCGGGTTCGCGCACGTTGTGGTATTCCACCTTGACGCCCTCGCCTTCGAGCTTTTTGCCCAGGGTTTTGGCGGGCGGGCAGTTGGGGCAGGTGTCCTGCCAGAAAATTTTAACGGTCGCCATAGCAGCAAAAACGCCTCCTTATTTTTTATTCTAGTCGCAGGCGCAGGCTTTTTTTTCGAAGAGCTTGTATTCGCCCTTCTGCCTGTCGACGAATTCGGCCTGCTTGCTCTTGTTCCAGTTGTTGATTCTGGAATAATAGCCCACAACGCGGCTTATTCCGTAGACGTCGGTGCTGCCGCAGTGGCCGCACTTGGCAAGAAGCTCGAAGGCGAGGGCGTGAAGGTGGAATACCACAACGTGCGCGAACCCGACGG
>DAHXMR010000017.1 GCA_027371655.1 Microcaldota archaeon | reverse complement strand
GCAAATCATCAACCGTAGTTGATGTATATTTCCGCCCAAATGCCGGCACCAATTGCCGACAATACTACTGGGGCCTCCGCCCGTATAACTTATCCTATCGGCAGGCGCCGAAGCGGTTTAAACGCGCTTAAAAGGAAGGGTAAACTCCTGCGGAAATCCGCCCGATGCCAGGCGTGGCTGGAAGGCTAAGTAAAAAGAGAAAAAAAGAAGAAGTGGGGGGAAGCGTTCCCCCCTTTGTTTTGGGAACTTAGATGAGTTTTTCGAGTTCCTTCGCCTTGCCCTTGGCAATGCTTGCGACGGTGTCCTTGGTTCCAAGGCCGATTGCAATCGCCAGGCCCAGGCCAAGCGCGAGCGACAGGGCGCCCAGCAGCAGGAGGAACGCGAGCTTCAAGATCTCCACGTCCGCGCCGGGCAGGATCAGCGGCATCGCGATTACCACCGCGGTGTAGCCCACGAAGAGCTTTATCGCCGTGGCAATCCCGCGGCCAAGGGGAATGTCCTTGTCGCGCGAAATTTTTTCGGCAACGTACTCGGCGCCGAACAAGGCGATTGCCAGTATCACGATTCCCTCGACAAGGCGGGGCACGTAGCTTATGAACCACATCACCAATCCCTCGATGAAACCGAGGTTGGTGACGTTCGCGGCAATGCCCAGGAACACTGTGACCGTGAGCAGCTTCACCACGGTGCCGACAAGGCCCTTGGGCGAGAAGCCCAAAAGCGCGTCGTGCATCCCGCGCTTTTCAAGCCAGTTCTCCATCTTGGCCTCGTCGATTCCGCGGTTGACCAGCTTGATTATGAAGCCCGCGACCAAAAAGCCGAGGATGATGAAAAGCACCAAAACAACAAGCTGCGCAAGGCCCAGGATGAAGTTGGCACCGGCAATACCCAGCGCTTGTGCGAGCTGAAGGGTGACGCTCGACGCTGCATCAACCGGATTAGACGGCAATATCTCGACCATTTCATCAACCTCGTTTCCAATTTTCCGCAGAGCTGAAAAAACAAAACTGCCTCTGACAAAGCTACTTTTTGCCCGCATATAAGTCTTTTCATTTTTGCGCGCTTGCCCGCGGGCTGCACGCACGCCCTCCAACGGGCCCGCCGAAGGCGGCAAATGGTTAAATTCAGCGGAAGCAAACCCCGCCACGGTTTTTAACCGGGCGCTGCGCAAAGCAAAAAACATGAAGCAAATAATCCACGCGACCCATACGCCGGAAGGCTTTGCGGTATTGCAAACCGCGGAATTCCAGCAAGGCGGCCAAGCCGCGCAAGCAGGGCCGCTGTTTGGGGAAATTGTTTTCGCCCCCGGCACAAGCGCGGACTTGCCGCTAAACGAAGTGGCCTACTGCGCGGGCTGGTCCGACGAGGAAGGATGGCACAAGTGCCCAAACCTGTTCGCCCTGCGCTTTGGTACCCAGTGCAAGCAATGCTCGCAAAAAGACGTGCATTTGGAGTGCGCGCGCTGCGACGGCTCGGTGTGCCTGTCGCATTCACAGCAAGCCGTCGAGCGCTGCAACAAGCCCCACGTGCTCTACCTCGCATCGTTTGCGGGGCTGCTCAAAGTCGGCATAAGCTCCGGCACCCGCTTTGAAACCCGCTGGATGGAACAAGGCGCGGACTACGCCTGCAAAACCCTGTTGTTTGAAAGCGGCCGGCAGGCGAGAATCGCGGAGGCCGCCCTATCCCAGGAGCTGAACATGCGCTCGTTCGTGCGCGGGTACGAAAAAATCAAGCTCCTCATCTTCGACGAAAGCGGGTGCGGGGAAGCCCTTGCAAAAGCCGTGCAAACCGCGCGAAGCAAGTTCCCCGAACACGCCTGCACAGAGGAAGTTTGCAGCCTTTCGCGCTTCTACCCTCCCAAAACCGCTTTCGGGGACTTGAAAAAAGCGCAATCCATGCGCGGCGAGGTGCTGGGCTGCAAGGGCAGCCTCCTGTTCCTGAAGCAAGGCGGCCAGAACGCGGTTTTCAACCTAAAAGACGCGGTGGGAAGGCTGGTTTTGGAAAAGAAGGGCACGCTTTCCGGGTTTTGCTAAAAAAGGGTTTAAATCCTCACGTGCCAAAAAAGCCTTTGGCTGAAGTAAAATGGACTTGAAGGTTCTCGTTGTTTTTCCCGACAAGCCCGCATTGCGCAAGGTGGCCGAGCAAATCGCCTCCGGCTGCCGCGTTGCGGGCGCCCACGCCGAGGCAATGGCCGTGGAAAAGGCGCACCACGCCGATTTGGCGCAATACGGGCTGGTTTTCATCGGCTTCCGCGCCACGCGCTTCAGCCTAAGCTCCGCAACATTGCGCTTTTTGCGCGAAAAAAAGCAATCGCTTTCCGGAAAGCCGGTTGCCGCGTTCTTCACAATCGGCGCATTTTCAGGCAAAAAACCCGTGGAACGCGCATTGCAAGCCCTTGAGGCCGCCGGCACCGGCGTGAAAAACACGCTTTCCCTGCACTTGCAGGGCCCCCTGTCGCTTTTGGGCAAGGGGCACGTGAAAAGCATCGACCTCATACGCGCCGAAGCCTTTGGCGAGCGCACGGTCAACTACTTCACCGGCACGCGCGTGACCAAGCACAGCGAAAAACAGGCAATCCACGGCTACAACAAACCCATTCAAAAGCACCAAGCGCGCCAATAGTCAGTATTCGCATAGCGCGTTTTAGGCGGCGATTTTTTATGGGAACAGAACTCTTCTTCCGCCACGACTCGTTCCGCAAGGGCCAGCGCGAAATC
>DAHXMR010000141.1 GCA_027371655.1 Microcaldota archaeon | reverse complement strand
TCGACGGCGAGCGCGTGGTGGGAAGCGTGTCCGAGCAAACCGTAGTCGAGCGCGTGGCAAAAGGCGAAGGCGCGCGCCTGGGGGAACTTACGGTCGAAGACGTGATGGACGATTCGTTTTCAATCGTCGACGAATCCACGCCCCTCTCGATAGTCTCCTCATTGCTGAAATACAATTCAGCGGTTTTGGTGTCCAAAAAGGGGAAGACCGCGGGGATTATCACAAAAGCGGACCTTTTGAAAGTGGTGCACAGGTAGTTCCGCCTGGCGCCTTGTTCCGGGAATTGGCGCCAAAAAAAGGACAAATTGCCCCCTTTGGGCAACAAAAATAAAAGAAGAACTTGGAAAAACGCGCTTCAGGCGCGTTCTCCCACGGCAAAACGCGGGCGCACGTCTTTTATGCGGATTTTCAGCGTCTCGCCCTGCGATGCGCCGGCCACGAATATGACGAGGTTCTGTATCTTGCAGATGCCGTCTCCGCGGCTGCCCACGGACTCGATTGTGACGTCGTATTCCTCGCCCACTTTCACGGGCTTTTCATCCGAGTATTTCGAATCCGATGAATCTGAATTGCTTTCCTCAAATTCGCGCATATGTAGTGTCGCCTCGTTTTTTGCAATTTGCCGGAATCAACAGCCGCATACCCATTATGACTCCATAACCTTTTGAACCACTATGCCGGCGTCAAAGGGCACCAAATCCGAATATTCCTGCCCCATCCCCAGGAATACGACCGGCACGCCGGTTTCCCTTGCTATGCTAAGCGAGTTCCCGCCCTTCGCATCGCAGTCCACTTTCGTCAAAATAATCCCGTCAACGCCCACGGCCCGCTTGAACGCCTTCAACTGGTCGACCAGCGCGTTGCCCGAAACCGCCTCGCCCACAAACAGGCGGATGTCGGGGGCGCACACGCGGCTTATCTTTTTCATTTCCTCGACAAGGTTGCGGTTGGTCTCCTGCCTTCCCGCGGTGTCAATCAGCACGACGTCGAGCTTGTTGGCCTGGCCGTGTTTTATCGCGTCGAAGGCGACCGCCGCGGGGTCCGCGCCGTACTCGTGCCGCACGACCTTCACGCCCAGCTTTTCGCCGTGGAAAACCGCCTGCTCGATTGCCGCCGCGCGGAACGTGTCCGACGCCGAAATCACGCTGGACAAACCCCTCTGCTTGAGGAGAAACGCCATTTTCGCGATTGTCGTCGTCTTCCCGGCGCCGTTGGGGCCCAGGAAAAGGATCTTGCACGGCCGGCCCGCTTTTTTGCATTCGGAAATTTTCCCGAAAACGTCGAAGTCCTGCTGCTTCAAAAGCGAAAGCAGCGCGCCGGCAATTTCGGCTTTCACTTCCTCGCCCACCCTGCCTTTCTCGACCTCGCGGCCCACGAGGCGCTTTTTCAATTCCGCCACCAGAGCCTGCGCGGTGCCGTACGAAACGTCGCTTTCAAGCAATGCCAGTTCCAGCTCTTCGAACAACCCCCGCGTTTCCTCCTCCGAAATCCTCACCTTGTTGGTGAACACGCTTTTGAGCTGCGAGAGGATGCCAAGCTTGGGCGCAAACTCG
>DAHXMR010000139.1 GCA_027371655.1 Microcaldota archaeon | reverse complement strand
AATCCACTCGTAAGGCCACAAGTCCGCGGTCCTGTCGTACTCCGTGCTGTGCACGGTGAGCACAAGCGGCAATCCAAGCGCCTTTTTCACGCTCATCCCCGCCTTTGCGGTGATCCAGTCGTGGCAGTGCACCAAGTCATAGGGCTTCTTGGAGTGGTAAAGCGCCACAAGCTGGCCGGCAAGCGCATTGTACTTGTCAACGGCCTCGAAAAAGTCCATTCCATAAGCCGCGCCCTGCCCGCCGGCTCCCCCAGCCCAGCCGCCCGCGGACGGCTTTCCCCCCTTGCCAAACGGCCGCGAGTAGGGCCCCAAAACGAACGGGAAAAGCGGGGTGCGGGAAAACTCGGAGAAACTGGACTCGTCAACTTGGACCACGCGCATCCACGGGACCGACACGGGCTTTGCCGTTCGCGGCATGAAGAAGTCGATTTCAACGCCCAACGCGGCCAGTGCGCGGGAGAGTTCGAAGCAATGGATGCCCAAGCCTCCGCTGACGAACGGCGGAAACTCCCACCCCAGCATAGCTACTCTCACGTTGGCACAACACCCTCACTATCAAAATAATGTATAATATGCTTTTTTTTGCCAAACGCGTGAGCAGGCTTGCTTCGATTGGAAATAGAAGCAATTGGGCGCATATAAACCTTGCTGCGGATTACTGGAAGTGTGGTTTTTTAAGCGATTTTGGGCGGGTTGAGCGGATGAGCCAAAAGGTTGGGGCAAGCTGTGTCTGGAGAAAGCAAACTGGAGCAAAAGCTGGGCGGAAAGTTGGCACGGACTTTGTGGTGGAGGCCGAGGCTTCCGCGGCGGGTTGGGGGCTTGGCGGGGGGAGCCTTACGCCGCCTGTTTGGCGATTGCCATTTGGGCAAGCAGGGCTTCGAGCTGGATGCGTTCGCTTGCGCCCTGGGTGATGCGGAAGTCGTATTCCCCGATTTTGTCCACCAGCCCGACTTTGGCGGCGTCGGGAATGTCCATGCGGGTGACTTCGCGGTAGACTTGGAGCAGGATTTCCTCGCCTCCAAGGCCGTATTTGACCAAAAGCTCGTCAAGCAGCTTGCGGGCCTCGGAAAAGTTGGCGTTCAATGCAAGCTGGACCATTTGCGCGACTTCCTTGGGGGTGGCACGGGAGGCAATCTTGTAAACGTCTTCCTCCGACACCTTTTCGGAAAAGCTCGCCGCGCCCTGCAGCACGTTGGCGGCCTTGCGCGCGTCGCCTTCGGACACGTAAACCACGGCTTCCCGCGCCTTTTCGCCCAGCTTGAGCTTTTCGCCCTCGGCAATCCTGTCCACGATGGTTGCCAAATCGGCGTCGGACAAGGGCGTGAAGCGGAACACCGCGCACCTGCTTTGGATGGGCTCGATTATGCGGCTGGAATAGTTGGCCGCCAAAACGAACCGGGTTTTGTCGGAAAAGCGCTCCATCGTGCGCCTCAAAGCCTGCTGCGCCTCCGGCGTCAGCGCATCCGCCTCGTCCAGGAAAATCATCTTGAACGGAACTTCGGCCAATGCGAGGGTGCGGGCGAAGTCCCGTTCAAGATGATTTTCCTGGACGAGGCGGATGCGCTGACGCCGGAGGCGCAGCAGGCTTTGAGGCGCACGATGGAGCGCTTTTCCGACAAAACCCGGT
>DAHXMR010000126.1 GCA_027371655.1 Microcaldota archaeon | reverse complement strand
CGTTCCAGCCCCAGGAAGGCCGGCCGGTGTACTGCCGCGACTGCTACCAGAAGCACAAGAAGCCCCGCTACTAAGCTTACGCTTAACAGTTTGGTTTCAAAATAACCTCCTTTGCGCCCGCGATTTTTTTGCGGGCGCACTTTTTCTCTTTCTAAATTTTCCCAAAACAGCGTTTTCCTTTCCAGCGAGCCGTCGGCATCGGCGTTGGCAGCTTGGCGGCGGGAATGAAACGCTTTATACGCGCGTGTTGCCAAAGAATTCCAATCCCCCCGCGTTCGCGGGGGCGGCAGTGTTAGGTGTTTTTTTTCGATGAACGAGATTTCGGCAGTCGAGCTTTCCCGCAAATTCGGCGATTTCACGGCGGTCGACTCCCTCAACCTGGAGATTCCCAAGGGCGAGGTCTTCGGGCTTTTGGGCCCAAACGGCGCGGGCAAGACCACGACTATTTCCATGCTTTGCACAATCCTCAAGCCCTCTGGCGGAAGCGCGAAGGTCAGCGGCTTCGACGTGGAATCCCATCCCGCGGACGTGCGCAAGAGCATCGGCATCGTTTTCCAAGACCAGTCATTGGACGGCAGGCTGACGGCGCAGGAGAACATGGAAATGCACGCCGCCTTGTACGGCCTTGAGGACGCGGATGCCAAGGGGCGCATAGACGAATTGCTTGAAATGGTCGAGCTTCTGGACCGAAAGCACGACTTGGTGCGCAGCTTTTCGGGCGGCATGAAGCGGCGGCTTGAGCTTGCGCGCGGGCTTTTGCACTCGCCAAGCGTCTTGTTCCTCGACGAGCCCACCATCGGCTTGGACCCGCAGTCGCGCGCGCACGTGTGGGAGTACATCGACAAGATAAACCGGAAGAACAAGCTCACGATTTTGATGACCACGCACTACATGGACGAGGCGGAAAAATTGTGCGGAAGAATAGGCATAATGGACCGCGGCAAACTGGTCGCCTTGGACACTCCGCACGGCCTTGTTGAGAAAGTGGGCACCGAGGTATTGGAACTTTCCACGCCGACAAAGGCCGACGCAAAGAAAATCGCGCAGTTCCCCCTCGCAAAGAGCGCGCGCATCGCCGGCACCACGGTGTGGCTGCGGCTCGCATCCGACGGGAGCACGGTCCCGAAATTGTTCTCGTTTGCCGCACGCAAGCGCGCGTGCATATGCGACTTCCACATGCAGTCCGCATCGCTCAACGACGTTTTCCTCCACTACACCGGCCGCGAAATCAGGGAAGAGGGCGCGGACAAGCGCGAAGCATTGAGGACTTTCGGCAGGAGGACTGGAAGATGAACGCTTTCCTCAAGGGCACTTATACGATAATGCTCCGCGAAGTGCGCTTGGGCTTCCGCGACCGCGTGCGCCTCATAAGCTCGCTTTTGCGCTCGATGCTCTGGCTTTTCGCGTTCGGAAGCGGCTTGAGCGCCGCCCAATTCGCCGGGCTTGGAACCGGCTACCAGGCGTTTTTGCTTCCCGGCATACTTGTGATGTCCGTGATGTTCACCGGCGTATTCGCCGGGTTTTCCGTGATATGGGACCGCGACTTCGGCTTCCTCAAGGAAATACTCGTCAGCCCCGTTTCACGCAACGCGATTGTGCTTGGAAAAGCATTCGGC
>DAHXMR010000114.1 GCA_027371655.1 Microcaldota archaeon | reverse complement strand
AAAGCGGGATGGCGGACTATGCGCCAATCCAGGGGTGCATCGTTTTCCGCGAGTTGTCGTACGCGATTTGGGAAAAAATCCAGGACAATCTCAATACCCGCATCAAGGCGACTGGCCACAAGAACGCTTATTTTCCCATGTTCATTCCCGCAAGCCTGCTTCAGCAGGAATCCGAGCACTTTGCCGGCTTTACCCCGGAAGTCGCGTGGGTGACCAAGGGAGGCTCGACTGATTTGGCGGAGCCGCTTGCCATCCGCCCTACGTCTGAAACAATCATTTACAACATGTATTCCAAGTGGGTGCAATCCCACCGCGACCTGCCAATCCTCCTGAACCAGTGGTGTTCGGTGGTGCGCTGGGAAACCAAGGCGACCAAGCCGTTTTTGCGCACGCGGGAGTTCTTGTGGCAGGAGGGGCACACCGCGCATGCGACAAAAGAGCAGGCGGACGCGGAAGTAATGATGATTTTGCAGAACTACAAGGAGCTCATCGAATCCCTGCTTGCAGTGCCCGTGTTGATTGGGCGCAAAAGCGAGGGGGAGAAGTTTGCGGGCGCGCTTTACACGACCACGCTTGAAGCGTTGATGCCGGATGGCAAGGCGCTGCAGGCGGGAACTAGCCACAATTTGGGCCAGAACTTTTCAAAAGCGTTTGGAATCAAGTTTCTTGACGAGAATGAAAAGGAGGCGTTCGCGTGGCAGACTTCGTGGGGAATAAGCACGAGGCTTATCGGCGCGATGACCATGGTGCACGGCGACGACAAGGGCGTGGTCATTCCGCCCAAGGCCGCGTCGCTTGAAGCTGTTATTGTTCCGATTCCGGCAACCGACGGCGTGGAAAACGCGCGCGTGCTTTCCGCAGCGGGCAAGCTCAAATCAGAGCTTGAACGCCACGGCATTTCGGTGAAGCTTGACGACCGCGATGACAAGTCGCCGGGTTGGAAGTACAACGAGTGGGAAATGCGCGGCGTGCCAATCAGGATTGAGATTGGGAAGCGTGATTTGGAGAAGAACGGCTGCGTGATGGTGCGCCGCGACACGGGCGAAAAAACATTCGTCGCCGAAGCCGCGGTTGCCTCCAAGGCGCGCGAGCTTCTCGAGGCGATGCAGTCCGCTTTGTTCGAGAAAGCAAAAGCGTTCCGCGACTCGCACATTCACGCGGCTAAAGATTATGACGAGTTCAAGCGCCTTCTTGAGAGGGAAAAGGGTTTTGTGCGTGCGAGTTGGTGCGCGTGCGAAAAGTGCGAGGACGAAATCAAGGGGGAGACTGGCGCAACGGTGCGTTTTGTGCCCTTCGAACCCGAGGACCTGATTTCTCCCGTGTGCCTAAAGTGCGGCGAGAAAGCGAAAGAAGTCGCTTACTTCGCGAAAAGCTATTGACTTTGTCCAGCCTCCCTTAGGGGGGTGATGAGTAACCCCTTAGAGAAGAGGGGGGACCGCAGTTCAAAGCGCAGGTCCGCCCTCTTCTCTTGGGTGCCTAAAGTGTGGCGAGAAGGCTAGGGAAGTAGCGTATTTTGCAAAGTCTTACTAATCGGCTTTGCAAAAAAAACTTTTTTTTTTAAAAGGAGATTTTCCGCAAAACTTATGCTGCGGATTGCATTTGTTGTTGGGGCGCGGTTTGGGCTTTTGCCTGTTGTTCGCGCTGCGTGCGTTTGAGTTCGCGCTTTTTCATTCTCGCGACCTGGCCCGCGAGCCTGTTGCGGTCGGTTTTTCCGCCCTTGACTATGCCAAGCTCGTTGAGCCTCGTCTTGTTTTCCTCGAATTTTTCGGAAAACGTGTTCGCGCGCTTGCTGGCCATTATTTTCTCGGCCGCGACTTTCAAGTGCCTTTCCTTTATCTTGCCCCACTTTAGGCACCCAAGAGAAGAGGGCGGACCTGC
>DAHXMR010000044.1 GCA_027371655.1 Microcaldota archaeon | reverse complement strand
TTGGAAAGGTTAAAGAATTGGAAAGAAGATACTTATTCATCGAAGCCATACGGCGCAGCACGGACGACAACGAAGGCTCCGCGCACGCGTTCCGCGTCGCGCTCCGAAAGAAAACCGCTCTTTCTTCTGAAAGTGGTTTATGAATACCGCAAATAGTTTGCGGCATTCGGGATTATTTTGGTGTCAAAAAAATTGGAAACGCAGGCAAACTATTCATCGCTTCTTGACCGCGCATTCGCAAACCTCCCAAAGCGCACAAGCTCCGGCGAACGCTTCGAGTGCCCGGTGGCAGACCTGTTCGTCGAGGGAAACAAGACCACGATTCGCAATTTCGACTTCATCTGCTCCCGCCTGCGCCGCGAACCACAGGCGGTGGCAAAATATTTGTTCAAGGAACTCGCCGTGCCCGGCACCATAGGCGGGGGAAAGCTCGTGCTACAGGGAAAATTCATGCCCCGCGTGGTCAACGACCGCATCCAAACCTACTGCCAAACGAGCGTCATCTGCAAGCAATGCGGCAAACCCGACACGCATCTGGAAGACGTCGACCGCCACGTGAAAGAACTCGTATGCGAGGCATGCGGCGCCAAAAACCCCGTAAGGACTTAAATTCCCGATTACCCAAAAAATACTGACAGAGGTTTCTAAAAATGTTTCAAAGACCCCGGCGTGATTTCGGCGCAAAGCGCGCAACAGGCGGGCCCGTAATTCCCGGCATGCCCCCCGAAGCAGTGCGCGTGAGGATGCCCCGGCCGGGCGAAATACTCGGCGTCGTGTCCGAACTTTTGGGCGGCTCGCGCATGCGCGTGCAATGCCAGGACGGGTTTGAGAGGATGTGCCGGATTCCCGGAAAAATCCGCAAAAAACTGTGGATAAAAACCGGGGACTACGTGCTCATCGTGCCCTGGACCGTCGAGGCAAACGAAAAAGGCGACATCGCCTACCGCTACACCTACGCCCAAGTCGACGTCCTCCGAAGGAAGGGAATAATCAAGTAATAACCACTCCTTTCTTTTTTGCGAACCGGCGCTCCGCCGCGCCAAAATCCCCTCCCCAAAACGCTTTTAATTACGGCTAGTTATAAGTTGTTACAGGTGATTACAAGTGTATTCCACCATCCAGGTGTCAAGCAAGCTGAAGAAGGAAATGGACGCCAAAAAGCTGTACGCGCGCGAGCCTTACAACGAAGTCCTTGGGCGCCTGATGGAAGACTCCGAAGAGCTTGACGCGAAGACCAAATCCGAAATAGAGCGCTCAATGCGCGAAATCCGCGCGGGAAAATTCAAAACACACGCACAGCTGGGAAAAGAGCTCGGGTTTTAGGATGTTCGAAATCATCTGGTCCGACTCCGCGGCCGGGCAACTTAAAAAACTGGACCGCTCCGTCGGCAGGCGGATTTACGAAGCGGTCGGCAGGCTGGCCGGCGACCCGTTCCACAACGTCATAAAAGTAGTAGGCTCGGACGATTTCCGCTTCAGGATAGGCGACTTTCGCGTCTTCTTCAAAGTCGAAAACACGCCCGGGCCAAGAATAATGATAACCAAAGTGGACAAGCGCGACTCCGCCTACGATTGACCTACAAATGCAAAAGGCGCTCAAAAAGCGAATTGCGAGAGAGATGAAAAAAACGTGTCAATGAAACAGTGGAAGCGCAAGCAGCCGGCGCGCGAAGACAAGCAGCTCAAGCAGCGCGGCAAAATCACCGCAATCGTGCTTGACGACTCGACCATAGACGAGCTTGTGCACTTCATAAACACCGGGCAGGTCAAAAGCATCGACTACCCCATTTCGCAGGGCAAGGAAGCCTTCGTGTTCCGCGCAACAGCCGGCCCCAAAGCCGCAGTTCCCAAAGGAAGCGAGGGGTACATTGCGGCAAAAGTCTACAAGTACGAGACTTCGTCTTTCCAGAAAATGGCAAAATACATCGACGGCGACAACCGCTTTTCCCACGTGAAAAGGCAATTGCGGCCCCTCGTGCAACAATGGGCGCGCAAGGAATACGCGAATTTGCAAGCCTGCTTTGCGGCGAAGGTAGCCGTGCCAAAGCCCCTTGCCTACCGCAAGAACGTGGTCTTGATGGAGTTTTTGGGCGAAGGCGGCGTGCCCGCCGCGCTCTTGAAGGACATCGTGCTCGACGACCCGCGGGAAACCTACCGCGAAGTGCTTGAAAACATGAAAAAACTGCACCAAAAGGCGAAGCTTGTGCACGCGGATTTGAGCGAGTTCAACGTGATAATCTACAAGGGGCATCCCGTGTTCATCGACGTCTCCCAATCCGTGCTGCTTGACCACCCCATGGCGGGCGAGTTCCTGAAAAAAGACGTCGAAAACGTGGTCAAATACTTCCAAAACGAGGGAGTCGAAAGCGCAAACTTCGACAACGCCTACGAGTACGTGACGGGAAAAAAGCCCGCTCCAAAGCAGGATTGAACCAATTGCAATACTACGTTCCCAATTAGGCTATCCGTATCCTTGCACCAAACTTAGGACTTCTTTGTTCAACTCGCCTTTTTTCCAAAGCCAATAGACAGCCGCAATTAATCCAAGCCCGTAAAAAAAGGCGGCAATAATTATCCTAAGCCACTTGATACCGCTCCCATCTTTTCCAATACCAGTATCGTAAGCGAACTTGCCCCAGAACGTGTCTTTTTCTATAAGCAAAGCATCGTCTACGGTTTGGGTAACAGTGTAACCTCGGCGCTTCAATTCTCTGACTATCTTAGTAGTTTGTTCGTCTTTGCTCATCGTATCACCATCAGTCCTTAACGGGCATCGCCCAAGTTAAATTTCGCTTGCGCGGCGTCAACCAAGCCAAAGTTGAATATCAACTGCAGCCCTTTGGCGGTCTTTGGAACCGCAAAACCAAGTTTTCCGCGCAGCTTGTCTCCGGGCTGGATTCTGCCATCAATTTTTTGATCCAATGCCGTGTAAGCGCCAAAGTCCATATTGTACGCAAATCCCTCCCCATCCTTTACTTCAAAGGAGGCGATGCTGCTTACTGCGTTTGCCTCCTTGTCGATATTTTCCACAGTGACATCAACTACAACAAAGGTTTTGCCTTCCTTTGCTTCGGCGGTAAGAAACTCGTTTTCAGCCGGGATCGTGCCCATAAACTCCGCGGAATTCAAGGTAATCCTCAGCTTGCCATTAGTCAGGCTTTCGCCCACCTTCGCGACTTCCACAGTTTTGGGCTTTGGCGTGGAAGTCATTGCTTGCTGCGCTTGAGCACTGCTCTCAACCGAAGCGGCGGGCGTATCGGCCTTTTTTACTTCCGTGCTAGTGCAACCAACGAAAAGCAGTGATGCAAAAAGCAGCACACCAATAAGCCAGACTTGTTTCATCAAACCACCCTCCGAAAAATGCAATTCGAACGGTTTAAAGAAAAGGCATATATAATGTCCACTCTTATGATTAATCATAAGATGCGGAGGCGATCATTTTGCCGGAAGAGAGCATAAGGAACAGGATTCTCGCGTTCTTGGAAAAGCAGGACTGGCCGGTCACCACCGAAACGGTTGCCGATGAATTCAAGGTTTCCTGGAACACGGCGCAAGTGCATTTGCTGAAATTGCTGGCTGAGGGCGTTATACGCTACAAGAAAGTCGGGCGCCAAAACCAGTATTGGATAAACCGGCTCTACAAACGCAATATGGGCAAAAACCAGCCGGACAAGTCCGAGTGAGCCGCCCTACTCAAAAATAAAGCCTTCCAAGAACAGTTCAGCGGAAGGGAGGCTGGGGTTGATTTTAAAAGAGGGGATTTACAGAAGTATTATTGGCAGGCGGTTGGGGAGTATGGGAAACTACGAGTTTTATCTGAATGCGGATTTGCGCGAGTTCGTGGGCGAGTGGGTCGCTATTGTTGACGAGAAGATAGTTGCCCACGGCAAGAGCGCCAAGGATGTTTATGCCAAGGCGAAGCATATCTCGCCCGGAAAGGTGCCGTTTTTGTCGTGCGTGCCGAAGGCCGCGGCAATGATATTCTGATTTTTCAGGCGGACCAAAATTGGCCTTGAGGTTCAAGTACCGGAGCGTCGAACGTCCGCAGCCTTTGGGCCCGAAGGCGTCGCCGGTAATTCCCATACGCTTGCTTGGCGCCAATGGCAACGCGTTCGACACGCCGGCCCTGGTAGATTCCGGCGCGGATTTTTCGGTGATTTTCGAGGAGCATTGCGAGATTCTTGGCATTGACCTGAAAACCGCCGAGCAGACCGACGCGCAGGGAATCGGTGGAAAAGTCAAAGTTTGGAACACGCGCGTGGACATCGAGTTCTTTGGGAAAGGCGAGCACAAAAAGTTCCACTTCAGGATTCCGGTAATGGTTTTGCAAAAGCCCGCCGAAAACCACCCCATTTTACTTGGCCGGGCAGGTTTTTTCGACCACTTCGAAATAACGTTCAGGGAAAAACAACGCGAAATACGGCTCAAAGAAATGCAATAAAACTCCCCCACATTCCGTCCGAATCTGCCAAAAACGGGCATTTCGCGCCGTAATTTGCCGTCCCCGTCGTGCCCGCAGGCCCCCACAATAGGGGTTTTATAATTTGGCGTGCCAAGAGAATAGCGATTCATCGCCCGTACAGCGCCCCCGCCGAAAGGAGATTTGGGGGCAAAAAGGCGGGTTTTCTCTTATTTGCATTTTCCAAGGTAACACGACAGAATGCCCACAATCCCGATTCCCGACAAGCGCATCAAGGCGATTTCCGACAGGGACTTTGCGGTCCTGACGGAAATAGAAAAGGAACTCGGCGTAAGCGCCAAGCTCGTTGACGGCAACGTCGAACTCGAAGGCGACGGGGGCAAGTGCTGGATTGCCGAACAAGTCCTCAACGCGATAAGCCTGGGCTTCGACGCCAACAAGGCATACAAGCTTTTCAACGACGAATACTTTTTGGAAACAATAGACCTCGACGTATTGTTCGGAAAAAACGAAAAATTGATCGAACGCTACAAGGCCCGCGTAATCGGAAGCGAAGGCCGCGCAAAACGCGTTTTGGAGGATTTAAGCGAGGCATACATCTCGATTTGGGAAAACAAAATCGCGATCTTGGGCACGTTCGACAAGCTCTCCGAGGCAAAAGAAGCAATAACGCAACTTCTTAAGGGCTCAACGCACGCCGGCGTCTACGCCTACCTCGAAAAAAACAAGCGAGAGGCAAAAAGGCGCGAAATCCTCGGAAAAATGGCGTAGAATTGATTTGTTGATGTTTGAACTTTTATCACGGTGAAAATTGATGGCAACCACAGCAGCACAACCCGCCGCGGCCCCCGCGTCCGAGCAATCGCTTTCAAATGAATTCCGCGAGTACAGCGTCGCAGAATTCTTCAAGAAAAATCGGCAAATGCTCGGCTACAGCGGAAAAACCCGCTCGCTTACCACGATAGTGCACGAATACGTCACAAACTCATTGGACGCCTGCGAAGACGCGGGAATTTTGCCCAACATCACGGTTGAAATATCCAATGGCGAAAACGAGCACCTGATTGTCATCACCGAGGACAACGGCACGGGAATCCCCAAGCAAAACATCGGGCAGGCCCTCGGCATGCTTTTGGCGGGAACCAAGTTCCACCAGCGCAAACAAAAGAGAGGGCAGCAGGGAATCGGCGCGTCTTATGCCACGCTTTTCGCACAAATCACCACAGGAAAACCAACCAAGGTCAGAAGTGGTTTGGGAAATGGGAAGGTTTTCGAATGCGACCTTACCATCGACGTCAAGAACAACGCGCCGGCAATCAAAAACGAGAAGGAATACTCGGGAAAATTCAAGGGCCTTCGCGTTGAGGCGGAATTCGCCGAGGTCGAATACAAGCGCGGCGAGTACGGGGTTTATGAGTATTTGAGGCGCACTGCGATTGCCAACCCGCACGCGCAAATCACGCTTGTCGAGCCCAGCAAGGAAATCACCGTGTTCCCCCGCGCAACGGGAAAGATACCGCCCAAGCCAAAAGCCACTTTGCCCCACCCGCTGGGGATTACCACAAGCGACCTCGTTGACCTTTCCCAATCCTCAGGCGCGCGCAAAATCGGCTCCATGCTTGAAACCGAGTTCACGCGCATAAGCGGGGACAAGGTAAAAGAGTTGCAGGCGCTTTGCCCGCAAATCGACTTCAATAAGGCGCCCAAAAGTTTGCAGTGGCCCGAGGCCGAAGCGATTGTCAAGGCATTCCAACAGGTAAAATGGATTGCCCCCGACTTGGACACCATGAGCCCAATAGGCGAGGAACAAATCGAAAAATCGCTGAAGAACATTTTGCAGCCAGAGCAGATGAAAGTGGTGGAAAGAAAGCCACGCGTGTTCCGCGGCGGAATCCCATTCATGGTAGAGGCCGCAATCGCCTACGGCGGCAAAAGCGGTGCGACCGGAAGCGAAGGCGGAAAAGGCGAAATTTTGAGGTTCGCAAACCGCACGCCCCTATTGTTTGACGCGGGCACTTGCGCAATCACCGAGGCAATAAAGACCATCGACTGGGCGCGCTACGACCTCAAGGGATGGGAAGACATGCCGGTCAGCATTTTCGTCAACTTCACAAGCGTCTACGTGCCCTACACCGGCGCCGGAAAGCTCTCGATAAGCGCCGAAGACGAACTGGTTGCCGAAATCAGGTTCGCGCTGATGGATTCCGCGCGCAACGTTAGCATGTACTTGCACTCGCTCAAGCGCGCCGAAGACCAGGAACAAAGGCGCACGCTGTTCTTCCGCTACATAGACGAAGTCGCGCAGGCAATCCACGACGTCACGGGAAAGGAGAAAACCGTGTTGGCGGAAAAACTGCGCAAAATAGCCGTCGAGCGCACCAAGATACTTGAGGCGCAGGACGACGAGGAAGCGCTTGAAGAAGTCGGCGGCGTCGAAGAAGACGAGCCGAAGGAGTGAGATTTTACCTTTACGAGGAGATTGTGAACATGGCCGGAAAAAAAGGGGAAACGTCAGCCGAAAACCTGAAGACAAGCGAGGACACCATCAAGCGCATCAACACGCTGGGCCAGCAGCTTGTCGAGGAAATCACCAAGGAGGAAAACCCGCACATCGACATCCCCGTGCGCGGAAGCGGAAACGTCTCCTTCGACGAAAAAAACAAGAAAATCGTTTTGGGAGGGAAAGTCGCGCACCGCTACCTCTTCAACGTCGCGCACGCCCGCCGCTTCATGCAAACCATGCTCGTCGCATCCTACGTCAAGAAAGACTTGCTTGAAAACAATTTGACCGCCACGCTTCGTGACCTCTACTACGCCAAAAAACACACCATTGGAAATACAAAAGAGGACACGATAGACGAACAAAAAGAATCCGACCTTGCCATTGTCGACTTCGAAGTGGCATTGGACACGTTCCGCGAAAGGTTGCACCTTCGCGCAGAACCCAAGGGAAGAATGGCCGGGGAAGTAGTGCTGACCGACCGCGTGAAAGAAAAAGTGGACAAAATCGACCTCTCCCACATGGGAAGCGGGGGATGGGCCGTGCCCTCCATAGTCGAACAAATCGAATTCAAGGACGTGGGCGTCGAATACGTCTTGGTCGCGGAAAAAAACGCAATCTTCGACAGGTTGAACGAAGACGAGTACTGGAAAAAAAACAAGTGCCTCCTTATGACAACCGCGGGGCAGGCCGCACGCGGCGCGCGCAGGCTGTTGCAGAGATTGAGCCAGGAACTCGAACTCCCCGTCTACTGTTTGACTGACGCGGACCCCTACGGATGGTACATTTATTCAACGATGAAATACGGCTCCATGGCACTTGCCCACGAGTCCGACCGCTTGGGCTGCCCGGCAATGAAGTTTTTGGGAATGAGCATTTCCGACATCGAACACTATGATTTGAAGAACGTCACCATCAAGGCAAAGGACGTCGACGTAAAGCGCGCCGAGGAAATGAAGGCATACGAATGGTTCAAGCACAAGGCGTGGCAGGGCGAAATCAACAAGTTCTTGGACAAGAAAATAAAGGCGGAAATCCAGTCCCTGTCAAGCAAGAACCTGCAATACATCTCAAACACCTACTTGCCCGAAAAAATCAAAAGCCAGGACTTTTTGCCGTAAAAACGGCACAAGCCACGGACTGTTTTGTTGGGGGAAAAGCTAGTTTCCCCGATTTGTTGGGAAAAAGCTATTTTCCTCTGTTTGTTGGGAGATAAAATGGGACTTAGGGAAGACGCTTTGGCGCTTCATGCCAAGGCGCGTGGGAAGCTTGAGGTCAAAAGCAAGGTGCCCCTGCAGACTAGGCAGGACTTGACTTTGGCGTATACCCCCGGCGTTGCCGCGCCTTGCCTTGAGATACAGCGCGACGCGAATTTGGCTTACAAGTATACTTCCAAGTGGAACATGGTTGCCGTTGTCACCGACGGCACTGCGGTTCTGGGGTTGGGCGACATCGGCAGCCTCGCCGGGTTGCCCGTAATGGAGGGCAAGGCGCTTCTTTTCAAGGAATTCGCCGGCGTCGACGCGTTTCCCATTTGCATTGACTCCAAAAACCCCGACGAGATTGTGAAAACCGTAAAGCTCATTGCTCCCTCCTTTGGCGGCATCAATTTGGAAGACATTTCCGCTCCCCGGTGCTTTGAAATCGAAGACCGGCTCAAAGCGGAACTGGACATTCCCGTGTTCCACGACGACCAGCACGGCACCGCCATTGTAGTGGCAGCCGCGGCGACCAACGCGTTTGCTCTTGCGGGAAAGAAATTCTCCGACGCCACTTTCGTGATAAACGGCGCGGGCGCCGCGGGAACCGCGCTTGCAAAAATCATTGTCTCCTTGGGAGCAAAAGACGTGATTTCCTGCGATTCCAAGGGAGTAATTTTCGATGGCAGGCCCGACTTGAACGATGCCAAAAAAGCGCTTGCAAAAATCACGAACAAGAACAAAAAGCAGGGCTCGCTTGCCGACGCTGCAAAAGGCGCGGATGTTTTGATTGGCGTTTCAGTGAAAGGCGCGTTCACAAAAGAAATGATTAAGTCAATGGCCCACAAGCCGATTGTGTTTGCCATGGCAAACCCCGACCCCGAAATACTTCCCTCCGATGCAAAAGAGGCAGGGGCTTTTATCGTCGCAACGGGGCGAAGCGATTATCCCAACCAAGTCAACAACGTGCTTGGCTTCCCCGGAATATTCCGCGGGGCATTGGATGTGCGCGCAAAGGCAATAAGCGAGGGAATGAAGCACGCCGCAGCACGCGCCCTTGCCGCCCTTGTGCCAAAAGACAAGCTTTCCACCGACTTTATTTTGCCAAACCCCCTGGACCGCACGGTTGCACCCGCAATCGCCAAAGCCGTATCCGAACAGGCCAAAAAAGAGGGATTGACACGGGAATTCCCAGCCTGAGTTCGCGGAGTGGTTTTGCCAAATGAAACGCTGCGAAGCAGCCGAATTCTTGGAGGGCTCGGAGGCGTATTATGAGGCGGCGTGCCGCGTGCTTTCGCAAAGCGCGTTTTTTTGCGTGCTTGCAAAGACGCCCACCCTGCTTTTGCCGCAGGAAAAGCAAAGCCTTTGGCGGCGCAAATACTTCAGTTTGGCAATGAAAAAAATCAAGCAAGGCATGCCCACGACCTACATTTTTTCGGAGCCTGAAACCGTTGCGAAACTGCGCGAAATAACAAGCCCCAAACAACTCAAGCGGACTTTGGACGCGTGGCGCAAATTCGCCGCGCTCAAGAATTTCGACTTGCGCCGCGTTGCGGACAGCGATTTTTCCAGCATGGTTTTTGGGAACGAACTGCTTGCGGTCGCAGAAAAGCATCCCAAAACGGGAAAAAGCATTGCCGCAACCATTAAACCGATTCAAACGAGTGCCAAACAACTAAAGGAGTTTTTCGCTGCCAGAAAGCGGTCGAAAACGGTTTGCTGCCGCTACTTGGACGGGCTGGAAAAGGGATTGCTGAAAACCCCGCGGTGAAACTCAAAAACGCAGGTGACCACAAATTGGCAAAATGTGGACACCTAAAGCAGTAATTTAATATACTTGTGGACACCTAATTTTTCCATGTATCTGGAAACCCGCACGCTTCCCGGCGGGGAGAAGAAGCACTACCTTACGCAGTCCTACCGCAAGGGCGGCAAGACGCGGAAGATTCGCGTTTTTTTGGGCTCAAACCTATCCTCCAAGGAACTTATGGGCAATGTTGCGGCAGCGGAGCCCAAGCTTCGCAGGCGCGCCGAAGCGCTGGCGGGCTTGCGCGACCCCCTGCATACGGTTTTGTCCACGGATGAGAAAAAACGGCTTGAAACCCTGGCCGCGGGAATCAGGGGAAAAATCAAGGTGCATCACCTTTCCGAAGGCCAGTGGAAGCGCTTTTCCGAGCTTTTCGCCTACGACACCAACGCAATAGAAGGCTCCACGGTCACCGAAAGCGAGGTCGAAGGCATCCTCGAAAAGAACGCCTGGCCCCGCGACCGGCCCAAGGAGGAAATCTCGGAAACATACG
The DNA here is from genome assembly GCA_027371655.1 of Microcaldota archaeon. Next base: position 4,379 of record DAHXMR010000044.1, on the reverse strand, counting down.
GCGTTGCCGAAGCCGTCGAATTCATCCGCAAAACCCGCGAACACCTCTCGCTCGGCCTGATCCTCCAACTGCACGGCATCGTGTTCAAAAACTCGAAAAGCTTCGCCGGAAAACTGCGTGCCAAAGGCGTCGAAGTCGCGGTCACCGACGGCGCGGGAGGCATAATACACCGCGGCGCGCCCTCCACCCACGTCAAAAAGCTCCTCTTGGAACTTTCCAAATGGTACGAAGAAAACAGGAAAAAATACCACCCCCTGGTGCTTGCCGCAATCGCGCACAACCAATTCGAAAACATCCACCCCCTCCAGGACGGAAACGGACGCGTGGGAAGGCTTTTGCTCAACAACATACTCATAAAACACGGCCTGCCCCCAGTCAACATCGAGCTTGCAAGACGGAAGGAATACTACGCCAGCCTGCAAGCCTACCAAAAACAATACGACCTCCGGCCAACAATCGAACTATTGCTCAAAGAATACGCCGCACTCCAAAAAGCCCTCAAAAAACCCAAAAAATGAACGTTGCGACCAGCCGGCTTTTCCCAAGTTCAGCGGAAGCGAGGCTGGTTCGGGCTTTTAAGCCGCGGTTTGCCCAAAAATCCATATGGGAAAACGGATGCCAAGGCTTAAAAATACATAAAAATACAACGTATTCACCAAAATCCCCGCGGGGCTTTTGGGAGAACGTGGAAAAAATGCCGGTCACCAGCATGAGGCTCGATTTCGTCCTGTTGCACCAGCTCGACGGCCTTGCCAAGCGCCACCGCTCCGACCGCACCACGGTCTTGAAGCGCGTTGTCGAAACGGGCTTGAAGGGCGTTTTTCTGGAGGAAGCGATTGCCGAGTACAGGCAAAAGAGGATTAGCGCCTGGAAGGCTGCGGAACTTGCGGGAATAACGCTTTGGGACTTTTTGGACGAGCTTAAGGCCCGCGGCGAGTTCTTTGAAACCTCGGAAGACGACCTGCGCGAAATGATCCGCTCGATTTGAAAGAACCCAACGTCAATCCCCCGCCTTAAGGCGCGTGTCGGGATTGCCGTTCGGTTCATCGTCAACGTGTGATTTGCGAATAAAAGAAGCCCACACCTTCAAGCGTGGGAAGTATCACTTTTCCCTGCGGGGCGCATGAAAAAAATGGAGCGGGCGGTTTGCAACACTTCTCCCCTGATTTTCCTGTCAAAACTCGGCCGGCTTTCCCTGCTTTCCGGGCTTTTCAGCGAGGTTTCCGTTCCCGAAACGGTCGTGCGCGAAGCCCTGCGAAGCGTTGAAAAACACGGGGACGCCCTTGCAATCAAGGCCGCGCTCGAACAGGGAAAACTCAGGGCAAAACCGGCCCCGCCCGTTCCAAAAGGCGGAAAAACGCTGCAACTGCTCGGCCTGCACGAAGGCGAACTTTCCGCCCTGTTGCTTGCAAAAAAAGAGAAAACAAGAATCGTCCTCGTGGACGACTTGGCGGCAATAAAAGCCGCGAAATACATGGGGCTAACCCCCCAAAGCACGCCATTCCTCCTGCTGAAGGCCCTGAAGCACGGCCTGCTGTCCTTCGACGAATTCAAGCGGGCGCTGGACGGCCTGCTGGACCAAAACTACCGCATTTCCCCTCCCCTTTACCGGGAAATACTGGAAAAAGCGCAAACACTGCAAAAAAACAGCGCACCCGCCGAAAGCAAAACACGCTAAAAAAAGAGCGTGGCCCCGCGGGGACATACCACGTGCACCTTACGGAGCACTCGACCCCGCAGACTTACCCACGAAAACAGGCGGCTACCTGTTCGCAAAATGCAGTCACCCGGTTTTCTTCTTTTTCCGCCTGGTTTCTTTTGCCGCCTCGCCAAAGCAGGAGTCGCATTCCCAGCACTCCAATTCTTTTTTCTTTCCGGTCCAATCCACCACATCGAAGCTTTTCCCCATGAACATTCCTTTGCGGACAAACTTCCAAACGCCGGTGCCCTCAATCGGAGCCTCGAACGTGCCAAAGTAATGCCCGCCATCGCATTTGCCGCGCCGGTCAACGGCAATTTTTATCGACTTCCCGCAAACCAAGCACTTCCGAATCAATGCAAATCCCCCCAAAATGCCACATACATATAAATACCACTTCAAATTAAATACCATTTGGTGAGCGCATGGTATTTGTTTCCCTGGATAAGGCGGGCAGGATGGTTTTGCCAAAGCCCCTGCGCGACGAGTTCCAAGCCGACGTGTTCGAAGCAGTCAAGCGCGACGGCACGATAGTCCTGACGCCCAAACGGGGATTGGCCGGCCTGTTCGGAAAATTCCCCAAGCTTGACGTCGAAAAGTTCAGAAAACAGCACGAGGAAGACGCATGCAATGAACATTTTGCTTGATTCCTTCGCAATCATCGAACTCATGAAGGGCAGCGAAGCCGGCGCCAAAGTAAAGCAAATTTACCAGGAAGCCACGGAAGCATTCACCACCTCCGCCAACATTTACGAAATAAAATACCGGCTCGAAGAAATAGCCGGCCCAAAAGCCGCCGAAAACGCGATAGACGAAACCCTCCTCTCCGTAACCTCCATCCCCATAGACGACAAAATCGCCCTCGAAGCAGGCGCCCTCAAAAAAAAGCTCGCGGGCCGCGGAATGGGCGCGATAGACCTCTTCGTCCTCGCCGCAGCCCGGCAAAAAGGCCTCAAAATCGTGTCCGGCGACCCCCACTTCAAAGGCATGCCGGACGTCGAATACCTCGAATAAAAAACCATTAACTCGCATAATCCTTGTCGAGCTTTTTGCCAATGAAAAAAACCATCAACGTGCTGATAGTCGGAATTCCCACAGCCGGGCTTGAAACGCAAGCCTGGCGCAGGCTTGCCACGTTCAAAATCCGGGGAAAAAAGCCCAAAGTCTCCACAAGCAAGCTCTTCGAATCCTTCAAGCGCGGCGCGACAAACCAATTGCGCAAGCGCGTGGCAAAAGCAATTGAAGAAAGCGGCGAGCTTTTGCGCCGCGACATCACCGCACACGTGGAAGACGCCGAGGAAATCATTCCCGAACAGTTTTCCAAGCGCTTCGAAGGCAAATACGGCCTTGACGAAACCGAAATGCTCGGCCTTGCAGAAGAATTTGTGGGATTATGCGAAGGCAAAGACCTGGTGATTTTACTGGGCGGCGACCACACAGGCGGCTTATTGCTTTATGCACTCGATGGGAAGGTGGCGCGATTTGACGAACACTCCGACTCCTGCGACACTCCCCTCACCTGCCCCCCGGGAGTATTGCGCAACAACTACGTCTGCACCGCAATCCGCTTGGGCTTGAAAACAGCCGGCGAGATTCAGGGAGTGGGAGTGCGCGAAGGCACACAAACCTATGAACTGGTCTCGCACGCGTCGAACGCGGACATATTCGACATCGACCTCGACGTCATTGCCCCCAAATACGGAATCACCACTCGGCACAGCAAGGGAAACCTCTCCCCCGACACGCTTGTGGGCGCAATCCGCGCCAACCACCCGAAGGCAATCGGATTCTTCGAAGCCTGTTTGGACGACGAAGCTAGCGGAAAAAGCGATGAAAAAGCAATACAACTAATCGAAACCCTGGCAATAGAAGCCGCAATAAACTGCGGGAAACGATAAACGCCAAGCGCTGCAAAAGCTCAACGTCCCGTATTTCAAGAAAGAAAAACAAGATTAGACTGATACGAGTGCGTTAGCGATATTGCAACACGTAACGCGTGAAATAAAGTTGAAAAAAAGGCGACCATATGGGGACTTTTAGCCAGGTTTGGAATCGACTTTTCGGAACGGTAGAGCAAGAAAACGAATTAGGCTATTTTGTGGAGCCAGGATTTGTCCCCAAATATCTTTGGATGGATCGAGAACAGTTTTCTAGCTTTATTATCAAGCTCACCGGAGTCTGTTTGGGCACACTTACCCTAATCGCCGGCCTTAACGCCATAGGCGTTGGTTCTTTAGAAAATTATGTCTGGATTACTAGAGGTATATTCGTTAGCTACCTTTTATTTTTCTTCTTGGTACATAAACCACCGCGTGGGGGGTTTGGCCTCCCGCGACAGGGGCTGTGAGCCGGGTTTTGCAGTCCTCAAAAATAGGGCATAAAAACAGAAAACAACGCGGCAGGGTTTCCGCGTGGGGCAACGTAGCGAAGGAATTTTTCCCAGCCACTCGCTAGACTTCATTTCGGCTAATGTGAAGCGCGGGACCAGCATACGTATTTTGGGTTATGCTAGTAATTTCTTCTAGCTCGATCTGGTATATTTTCCGATGAGGCTTAGAAAATAGTTCCTTTAAGCGACCGTAGTACTTACGATTTGCGTCTGGCGAGGACAGTATGCTTTGCCTAATTTGTCTAAAATGCTTATAGAGCGCAATTACCGCATCTGAAGATAGTAGTAATA
>DAHXMR010000031.1 GCA_027371655.1 Microcaldota archaeon | reverse complement strand
AGGCAAGGGGCGGAAGCAAGGTGGATGAAACCGGCGGGCGGCCCGACGCGGATGCAGCGGGTTTGCAAGGCGGCTTTGGCGCGATTACCGCGCTTGCGTTCAGCGATTCGTCCTCCCAGATCCTTTTCGCGCTTTGCATCCCGGTTGTTTTGCTTGCCGCCCGCGCAATGCGGAAAAACTCCTCCGGCCTGCGCGTGTCCAAAAAGCGCGGGAAGAACGGCGGGGTGGCTCTTGTGGTTTCAAACGATTCCGGCGAATACGCCTCCGCGGCGGTGCTCTGGGATTTCGCCCCCGAAGGTTCCGTTCCCGAAAAATTCTCGCAAGAACCCGAGATTTCCGACACCCTTCTTGGAAAGCGGTTGCAGTGGAAAAAGCAAAAGCTTGCAAAAGGCGAAACGTGGCGCGTGCAGTATTCCTTGTTGCCCCCTTCGGGGGGCGCGGAAAGCAAGGATTTGCAGAGGGCGGGGGTGCGCGCGTTTTCCGAAACAGGGCTGCGGCTGGAGGGGGAAAGCGATTAGCCTGTTGGGAACGGTTTAGTAGCGCTGTTCGCGTTCGTCGTGCGGGATTTTGACGAACAGGTAGTATTTGGAGCCGCCTTTGAGCTCCTCCGTGATGCGCTGCACGAACAGTTCCTCGGCTTTTATCATGTGCGGCACGCGCGCCTGAACGTCGGTGAACGATTCGAACGGCTTTTTCGTCCGCTCGGCGACCAAATCCTGCAAGTGCTTCTTCCCAACTCCGGGCAAAAGCTCCAAAACGTGCGCGCGGATGTTGATTGCCCCCGCGCGGTTTAAGAAATCAACAAACTCTTTTTCGCGGGAAAGTATGATTTTGCGGATTGTCGGCGCAAGTTCGCGCTGGCTGCCGCTTGTCAGGCCGTCCGAGTTGATCCTGCCGCGGATGTGGTCCACCTTGTCGCGCTCGTCGCGTCCGATGTACACGCGCTCGCCCGGCGAAAGCTTGGCGTCGGGCTTGATGGAAACCTCAAGCAGGGTGAAATACTGCTCGCCTATGACCTGTGCCACCGGCTCCCGCCGCGCTTCGGTCGCCCGGCCCTGGGGCAGGAAGTCCAGCACCACTGCGTAATCCTCTTTTTTGAACATTGCAAAT
>DAHXMR010000013.1 GCA_027371655.1 Microcaldota archaeon | reverse complement strand
TGGTTGCGTTTGCGCACGCATCCGGGCTCGAAGTGCTGCTTGAAGCGCACACGGCGCGCGAATTCCGGTTGGCAAAACGGCTTGGCGCGGAGTTGGTGGGAATAAACAACCGCGACTTGCACACGTTGCGCGTGGATTTGGGGGCAACTGGAAAAATTCTCGCAAAACGACGCGCGGGAAAAGCGCCCGTCGTAAGCGAGAGCGGAATTGCCTCGCGAAAGGACGTTGAACTCATGCGGAATGCGGGGGCAAGCGCGGTGCTTGTTGGCACAAGCATTCTGGAATCCGGGCGTGCGGCAGAAAAAATCGCCGGGCTTTTGGGGCGGAAAACCGAAAGGGGGAGTGTTGGGAAAATGGCAAACGGGAAATTCGGGGAGTTCGGGGGGCAGTTCGTTCCGGAAACGCTGATGCCCGTTTTGAAAGAATTGGAAACGGGGTACGCGAAGGTAAAAGGCGACAAGAATTTCCAAACAGAGCTTGCATATTATTTGCGCGAGTTTGCGGGCCGGCCCACCCCGCTTTATTTTGCAAAACGGTTCAGCGAACTCGTGGGCGGGGGGGCAAAAATTTACTTGAAGCGCGAGGACCTCGCGCACACGGGCGCGCACAAGATAAACAACGCGCTTGGCCAGGCTCTCCTTGCGAAACGGTTGGGCAAGAAAAGAATAATCGCGGAAACCGGCGCGGGCCAGCACGGGGTTGCGGTTGCAACGGCGTGCGCGATGCTGGGGCTGCCGTGCTTCGTCTACATGGGCGAGGTGGACATCGCCCGCCAGTCGCTCAACGTTTTCAGGATGAGGCTTTTGGGCACAACGGTCGTGCCCGTTAAAAGCGGCTCGCGCACGCTGAAAGACGCGGTGAACGAGGCATTGCGGGACTATATCACAAACTGCGCGCACACGCATTACATAATCGGCTCCGCGGTGGGCCCCCACCCGTACCCGACAATAGTGCGCGACTTCCAGGCGGTAATTGGAAAAGAATCCCGAAGGCAACTCCTAAAACTCGAAGGCGAGCTTCCCGGCGCGCTTGTCGCCTGCGTGGGCGGGGGAAGCAACGCGATCGGATTGTTCCACCCGTTCAAGAACGACCGGGGCGTGGAAATGTTCGGCGTGGAGGCCGCGGGCAAGGGCATTGGCACGGGAAAGCACGCTGCAACTCTTTGCGCGGGGCAGAAGGGCGTGCTGCACGGCGCGCTTTCGTACCTTCTTTCCGACAAGGACGGGCAGGTTGTTGAGGCGCACTCCATTTCCGCGGGGCTTGACTATCCGGGGGTTGGGCCCGAGCACGCGCAACTAAAGGAAACTGGACGGGCGCGGTATGAAAGCATCACCGACAAGGAGGCCCTCGGCGCGTTCAA
>DAHXMR010000267.1 GCA_027371655.1 Microcaldota archaeon | reverse complement strand
CGCGGCATACGCACCGCGGAAACCGAGACGCGGTTCACCCTCGACATAAGCGCGATTCCCGTGCTCAAAAAATTGTCGCACCTTCCCGTGATTGTCGACCCAAGCCATTCAAGCGGGAAAAGCTACCTTGTGCCCCCGATGTGCAAGGCGGCACTTGCCGCCGGAGCGGACGGCATCATAATCGAGGTGCACCCCGACCCGGCAAAGGCGCTTTGCGACGGGCCCCAGCAGCTCACCCCCGCGCAATTTGCGCAGCTTTGGTCGGAAATGAAGCCCATCGCGCATGCGGTAGGCCGCACGATACAGTAAGGGCTTATTGCAGCAACGCTGCAAAAAAGAATCAAAGCGCAAATTCTTCACAGGTGAAAACTCTTTTGGGAATTGAAAAAGTGCGCGTGCGGCTCAAAAAAAGCGGGGACGACTCCTACGACGTTCACGTTGGCAAGGGGGCGCTTGACCTTGTTGCCGGTTTTGTTTCAAAACTGTCTCCAAGCAAGTGCTGCGTGATTACCGACGACAACGTTTTCCGCCTGCACGGCGAGCGCGTGATGGCCGATTTGCGCAACGCGGGCCTCGACGCGGTGCTGCTCTCGTTTCCCGCTGGGGAGAAAAGCAAGAACGTTTCAACTTACGCAAGGCTTTGCTCGCAGGCGCTTGACGCGGGCGTGGACCGCAAGAGCGTGATTATCGCCCTCGGCGGCGGGGTCGTGGGCGATTTGGCGGGCTTTGTCGCCTCAACGTACATGCGCGGCATTCCCTTCGTGCAGGTGCCGACCACGTTGCTTGCAATGGTGGATTCAAGCGTTGGCGGAAAAGTCGGCGTTGATTTGCCCGCTGAAAAAAACAGCATCGGGTGCTTCTGGCAGCCAAAAGCCGTGTTTGCCGACACCTCGCTTCTGGGCACGCTTCCCCAACACGAGATGCAAAACGGTTTTGCCGAAGCGTTAAAGACCGCGTGCATCGCCGATTCCAAGCTCTTTGATTTTTTGGAAAAAAATTGCGAAAAAATACTGGACGCCGATGAGGAGACTACCGCAAAGGCTGTCAAGCGCTGTTGTGAAATCAAGGCGGCTGTTGTCGAGCGCGACGAGCGGGAAAGCGAATACCGCAAAATCCTCAACTTCGGGCACACGCTGGGCCACAGCGTTGAAACCCTGGGCGGTTACAAGCTTTCGCACGGGCACTGCGTTTCC
>DAHXMR010000252.1 GCA_027371655.1 Microcaldota archaeon | reverse complement strand
CGAGGGGCTGTGCCTGAAGGCCGCCATAGTGCTCAAAATCTCCAAGAAAGCGGGATTGGCCTGCCCGCGACTATTTCGTCGATGTATTTTTCCACTGGCTTGATTTCGATTTTTTCGGCCTCGTTTTTGGAGACCTTGATGAGCTTTTCAATCCACGCCCAGTCCAATCCCGCTTTCTTGGAGATTTTGAGCACTTTGGCGGCCTTCAGGCACAGCCCCTCGCTAACGACGAGTGCGACGCCGCCGCGCACGCGGTTTGTGGCAATGTCCTTGACGTTCTTGTATTTTGAAACCTCGTAGTCCTCGGTGGGCTCGCCGTCTATGCACACTGCGCACGAGCGCACCACGTGGCGGATTTCGTCCTCCTTGGGAACATATTGGCCCGCGCGAGTTTTCCTCGCGTAAAGGTTCAATTCTTCGACGTAGCGCTCGACCTGGTCTTCGAGGGGGCGGAAGTTTTCTACCCCGAATGCCTGTCGGCAAACGTCCGCAAGAAGCAGCGTGAACGCCTGTCCCGTGCCGCCCGCGCCGCGGATTGGCCCGGAAAAGAACACCGCAAGGTAGGTGCTGTCGTCGAAGTTCTTGCGCAATTGCACCTTGGACACGCCTTCGATTGGCGCGCTGACCACGCCTTCGGTGAAAAGCGCAAGCCCAGATCTTACTGCTTGCTCAATCAGCTTTTCCTTGAGTTCTTGCGTTGGCCGGTCCTGCTGCTCCTCGATTGGCAAATATTTTTGCTGCAATATCTCCCGCGCGATTTCAAAGCACACTTCCTCGCGCTTTTTTCCCGATGCCACAAGCTCGCGAATGCGCGAGGCTATGCCCTTGGGCCCCACAAGCCCTTCGACGCGCGCGGCAACATCCGGCGCGGGCGCGATTTCCACCTTCAATTCCGCGTCCTCGCCCTTTCCGCGGGCTTGTTCGCACACTGAAAGCGCGTGGGAAAACTCGCGTTCCAGCGAGTCGAAGTACGCGCGCATTGCGGGGGAGCATTCAATTGCCATTTATATACCTCCACGCCTGACGGCGTGGTTTCTTTTTCTATTCGCAACATCATACTTTTCCGATGAACCGAACG
>DAHXMR010000241.1 GCA_027371655.1 Microcaldota archaeon | reverse complement strand
CTTAATCCCGAATGGATAGATTGGAATCTTATAAGAAAACATCTGGCGCAAATGGGCTACAAATTGCGCGAAAAGGAAAACAAGAAAAGCATGCTTTCAGACTTCCAGCTAATCGCAATCAAGCCGCATAACCGCGGGGTTGCGGCTACAAAATAGCCCCCTGCTCTTTTTTCATCGAACGTACCGAAGGCTTGTTTTCAGCCATTCCTCCGCTGCCGCGTATTTTGCGAAAGACTTCTCGTCGCGCTTGAATTCCCCGTAATGCACGCGGCACTGCATCGATTTGCCGCGCTCGAACCTCGCCTCGTGCTTTGCGTGAAGCAATTCGTGGAAAACCACGTATTCCACAACATACGATGGGACTTTGGGCGAGTCGAAAACCCTGCTTATCACGACCTCGTTCAGCGCGTCGTCGTAGAAGCCCAAGCGCCTGCGGCTTTTGGTGCGGCTCCACGAGACGGAGGGCACGCCGTCGGGGAAGAATATTTCGTACTCGCTTGAAACCCGCAGCATCATTTCCTTCAAATTGAAGTTCTCGCCGGCAAAGCCGTTTTTTCTCGTGATGGCGCGGCGCTGGCGTATGGAATTGTTGAGTTCGAACGTGCTTTTGCGCTTCATGAATTCGCGGTAGGCCCGCGTGTACGCGTTTTCGGTTTTTTTGCGCGCGAATCGGGAGAAAAGCGAAAGCGACAGGCCGGTGAGCACGTCCTGCGGGGCAGCGGAAAAGCCGTCGCTTGCTCGCAGGGTGATTTTGCGCAAGTTGAAATCGCATTCGGCGGTCGCCTTCAGGGAGCGGAACGGGAAAAACGACGCGTCCACCGAGTAATCGTACAATGAAAGCATCGAACAGGCCGAGTACGCGCACAACGCGAGGTCGCCGCCGTCAAGCGCGCGCTCGCCGGGCGGGTTTTGTGCCGCAAAATTTTGCTGGATGGGTTTTTCCATTTTTCAAAAAAAAGTTTGTTGCCAAGATTTATATATGGCGGTTCCGTGGTTTTTTCCATACCCTTCTTTCCAAAAAGGAAAGACAGCGGTAGGATGTGACAACACAACCATGGCAAAGAAGAAAAAGAAGAAATAAATTTTTTAATAGGCGAATGGGAAACTGATGTTTCCCATTCTTTTTCTTTCATCCCAAGCAAAAAAAAATCCTGATTCTTTTTCGCTTCCCGTCTTTGCCCGGTTGCCACTTTCTCATGCGGCAATCAAGGCTTTGGGCCGCCCAAACCCCTTCCAAACTTAAAGCCGTTTGAATATTTTTACCTGGCTGTTTGGCGAGCGGTAGACGTATTCGAAGCCCTTTTCCTTGAGGCTGCCGCATGTGCCAAGCGCGTCGCAGAAGTAGAACTGCACGAACATCGAGCCCAGCAATTTGCTTTCGTATTTCCCGCCGGACACCGTCTTGAGGTCGGGGTTGAGGTTGAGGAAGCTGCGCGAGGATGCGGGGTTGACGTCGATGAACACGCCTTCGGCAATCTGGCTCAGTTGCGCGCGGGGGTCGTTGCCCGTCTTTATGAGCACTGGGTTTTGAAGGGGCACCTGTTCGCCGGTGCGGCCGTCCTTGAGGAAGAAGAGCGTGGTTTCCTGCGAGGTGTTGCCTTCGAAGAGGCAGTACAGGGCGCCGGTGAGCGTGGAGTAGTATGCCTGGCGCTCGAATTTTCCGGGGCACACGTAGGGCGTGAAGCTGTTGGTCTGCGCGTTGCCGGTGAACACCGCGTAAATGTTCTCGAAGTAGTGCTCCTGTTCGTAAATGCTTTGGCCGGGG
>DAHXMR010000239.1 GCA_027371655.1 Microcaldota archaeon | reverse complement strand
CTCTTGCATTGTGCTCCCGTACTGCGCTAACCAATTCCCTTATCGTTTCTTCTGCCGAAAAGCCGCTGTGCTCCCTTTTGATTGCGACGCGTTCTTTTGGAAAGTTTCTTGAAACGTTGATTTGGCACACTCTGGGCGGCCAGATGTTGCGGTGGTCTATGGCGTTCAGTTTCTCGAAAGATCCCTCTATTTTGGGCGCAGCGCGCTTCAGCCGTGCGACAAGCGTTTTTGGCAGCGGTTTTGTAGGCATTTTTATTCCTGCGAGATTTTTTTTATCGCTTCTTCGGTTTTGTCTTCCGCAAGCAAGTCGAACAATTCCTCTTCTTTTCCCGCAAGGACTTGCGCCGCGGGGTTTTCCTTTGCCAGGGCTTCGAGTTTTTTGCGCAATATCTCGACGCCCAGTTCGCGCACGCTCTTCTTCTCTTCTCGCAGCCGGCGCAGGCGCTCGATTTTCTGCTCCAATTCCGCCGACTCAAGGTTGCGGTCTATCGAGAGAAGCATCTTGCCCTCCCAATCCCGCAAAATGGGGGAAAGGTCGAGGTTGGAGTTCTGCAATCCCGGCGCAAGCGTGCCCGAAAGCCTGATTTTCACAAGGGGCCTTTGTTCCCCGTATTTTTTAGCAATCTCCGAAACAGCATCGCTTGCCTTGCGCGTGATTTCCGAGAGGCCCGCGCTCTTGAACTCGATTTCCAAAAACTCGAAAGGCCGCGTGTTGATTTCCACGAACTCGGCGCTGCGCGCAAGCGTGTCGAATAGAAAGAATCCTTTGGGTTCCATTTCCTTCTTGCGCATCTGGGTTACCACCGTGCTTCCGGGAAGCATTATGCGCTTTCCATCTTCGACCTTGTCCCACGTCCAGTGGATGTGGCCGTCAACATAGAGGTCGAATCCATTTGGCAAATCCGCGGCCTTCAAGGTTTCCTCGCCGGCCTGCGGGATTATCTCCTGAAGCGTTTGGTGGAACACGAAAACGTTGAACGCGCCTTGCACCGGTTTTGGCGCCAAAAGCTCCAGCGTGTTTTTCGCGTATTCCTCCGGAATCCCGCCCATGCCCTGCACCGCAACCCGCTCGGGCGGCGCACCCGCAGCGTCACGCGATTTTTTTATGAGAATGGTTTTCGCGTGGCAGTTTGCCACCACTCCCCCGGACTCCAAAAGCTGTATCGCGTTTATCAGCCCCTTTGTGCGCCGCTCGTGCGTCCCGTATATTGCAACGAGGGGCGGGAATTCGCTTTCCTCCTCGGAACCGTCCTCGCGAAGCACGCTTACCTTCGCGTGATTTTTTGCGCCAAGCTTTTTTGCGAACGAATGGAACAGTTTCAAGCCCTCGTTCACGGTTTCCTGCTTGGGAATCCTCGAGTCGAACACGTCGCCCGCAACTATGATGGCGTCCGCCAACGGCAGGGCTTTATTTAGGGCTTCAGCTGCCTGTGGCAGGGCGTCGTCGTTGTAGCCCAAATGGAAGTCTGACATTATGGCAAGCTTCATTCTCGAATTTCCCCGCTTATTCTGTTTTGCACGCGCACAGTCTAAAACCTTGCCTCGACAAGGATTGCCGAAACCAGGAACGCGGCGTATACCCCAAGCAGGAAACCGTGAACGAGGGCTTGAAACTGTTCCATTCGTTCGCAAAAAAGCTTGGCGCAAAA
>DAHXMR010000231.1 GCA_027371655.1 Microcaldota archaeon | reverse complement strand
TCGGCTTTTGATTTTCCAATGAGTTTCGCATAATCCTGCGCGGAATCAAAGTTTACGCCCCGCGCCAAAGTCATTCTCAAAACCGTGCGCGTTTTTTTGCCAAGCGTTGAAAGCAATTCGAGGGATTCGTTGAATTTTTCCCACCCCTTTTCCACAAGCGGCCTGTGCACGAGCAGATAGTTTTGCGGCGAGTGCGAGGCGAGCGAAACGTAAAGCTGGGTGGGAAGCGAGTTTTCATTTTCCAAAGTGCGAAGCGCTTCGGGGTTGAGCCCATTTGTAACCAGAAACGTAATCATTTTGCGCGAATGGAATTCCCCGATTAATTCTGCAAGCTTTGGGTAGAGCGTTGGCTCGCCCGCAAGCGAAATCGCCGCTTGTTTTGGTTCCTGGGCCTCCGCCCACAGTGCGCGGTCTGCGTTTGAGTTGCCCTTGAATCCGGTCAGCGCTTTTCTTTGCGCCGCGATTGCCTCATCAACAAGCGCCGCGGGTTCGTCAGTTGGCCCCTGCCATTTTGGAATTGTAATGGACGTGTCGCGCCAGCAGAACACGCACTGGTGCGTGCAAAAAGGCAGCGAGGGAGTGAGTTGCAGGCAGCGGTGGCTCTTGATTCCGTAGAACTCCTGCTTGTAGCAATGCCCCTGCCCCCGCAGGGACTTCTTGCACCAAAGGCACACTTTCGCCGCCGAGTGCTTGGACGAACCAATCAAGCTATAACCCGCCTTTTGGAGACGGACGGACTGTTCGGTTGTGAGCGCGGCGTCGCCCCGTTGCTGCGGTGTGCCGGAAACTGTTTTCATAAGAACTTATGTTTGGCGGGAAAAAGAGAATAAAGCCGCAGTTTAAACGCGGATTACCTTGTCGCAGAACTGGGTTATGGCGGGGACGAGCTTGTTTGTCTTTTCCTCGTCGACGGACACGAGCACTAGGGTTTTGCCCATGTTCTCCGCCTTGGTTGAGACGTAGTGCACGAATTTTTCCACGGTTTCATTGTCGTTGTAGATGAGCATGGTGGTGATCGAGTCTATCACGTAAAAATCGGGGTTTTTCGCCGCCAAAACCGCGGAAATTGCAAGCGACAGTTCGGTGAGCGACTCGCCTTCGAGGAACTTGCAGTTTTTCAAGTCAGTTCCCCCGCTTCCCGAGCCGTCGATGAAAAAAATCTTCGAGGTGTCCGCGCCGCTTTCGCCGAAGTCTTCCAGCACTTTCCTGAACGGCCGGCTCAGCGTAACATAGGCGCCCGAAAGCCCCATCTTTCGCGTGAGAACGCTTGCAGCCGCATTCGTGGCCTGGTGGCACTCCTCGGGCTTGCATCTTATGAGGAAAACGCCGCCCTTGCCCTTTGCGGAGTTGATTTCCCCTTCAAGGGTGCTTTCGAGGGTTCCGCCTTTCATTTTCGTCCACCGAAAACTTCGTAAGAAACGGATTCCTTCAAGGCGCGGCGTTCCCGCTTTTTTTGGAACGCGCCTTCCTTTTCAAAGCCCAAGCCCACCATCAGGGGGACGTCGTCTTCGGCAAGGGTTTTAAGCAGTTTTTTCGCCTTTTCCGCATCGGGCGTGAGAAGACAGGTGCCTATTCCCAGCTCGGTTGCCTCCAATGCCATTTGCAGGCCTGCCGCGGCAATGCTCATGTACGTGTCGTGCGTGTAAGTCTTCACGTTCCGAAAGCAGGCCTTGTCCTGCCCCGCGCAGAGCTCCTGCCTTAGCACAAGTGCGACAATCAGCGCGGGCGCGCCGTGGAAGTCGCCGTAATTGGCGGTCTTCATCAACTCTTCGATTCTTTTCTTTCCCCGCACGGCCACGAAGTTCCAGGGCTGGGAATTCGTGCAGCTTGGCGCCCATCTTCCCGCCTCGAGGATTTTTCCAAGCTCGCGCTTTCCCACGGGCTTCCCGCTGAACTCGTAGACGGTCTTCCGCGCCTTGGCAAGCTCCAAAAAGGCGGGGCAACGCGCTTTGGGTTTTGCTTTTGGGGCCATTGCAACCATCCGGGGATTGATTGCTATCAAGTAGAAAAGCGGGATATAAAACCGGAACCCCCCGGCCGCCGTTGGCGCACGCTAACCAAGGGGGGTGAAATTGGGGGAAAAGTCGCGTTTTACTTGCGTTTTCCGGCCGCTTCGGCTTCTCCCGCGGCTTCCTCGCCGCCCTGGCCGACCGGAATCTCGACGAAGCGCACGTTGTCCTCGTCGGAGGTATAGATTACGCGGATGACGCCTGACACCATTTGCGAGTCGTTGAGCTTGTCCATGAAGGCAAGCGTGGTGTCCTCCTTGACGCCCAGGGCGCCTTCGAACACCGCGTCAACCGGGTTGAAACCTGCCTTTTTGAGAGAATCGATAACCTTTAGGACCTCGTCCTTGATTTTCATCGAAAACCTCCGAATAGATTAACATAACGTATTTAAATACTTGCGGGCTTTATTGCTTCCAGAAATCGTATGTTTTTTGTAAATTTGTAAAGGTGAAACGCCAAAAATGGTCAAATTCGCAATCGCCAAACAGCTTGCCGGCAAAAGGATAATCACAACCGACGGAGAGGAAATCGGCCGCGTCGTGGACTTGTTCATAAACGAGCTCACCGGAAAGATCGACTCAGTGCTCGTCGAGCCCAACCCCGACTCGTCGCTCGCGCTCCGCGCGAAGCACGAGGGAAGCGCGCTCATCACGCTCCCGTACTCGTCCGTATTGGACGTGAAGGACGTGATGGTCGTCGACCGCAGGGGACTGGCGGGATAAATCTCCCCCTAACTTCTTTTTTTCCAATATTTTTATTTTCAACGGGATTTTTTCCCGAGTTTGTTTTTTATTTTCCAGCCGCGGCTTTTCTTCTTCCTATTGCCAGGGGACTATGGTTTTGATCCCTTTAAGCCTCTTGAAGTCCTTGTCTTCCGAGTAGAATTTGCGGCAGCCCGCTTTTTTTGCGCACAGCGCGTGGATGGCGTCCCGCGGCGCAAACCCCCCTTCCAGAAGCTCGGCGAAAGCGCGGGCGTCCTCAGGCAGTACGGGAACCAGGCTTATGTTGGGCGAGTTCGACAGCAGGCGGACCGCCGCAACGGCTTTTTCCTTGGAAAGTTTCCCTATCTTGAATGCGATTTCGTCAAGGGAAAGGACGCTTGTCGCAAGGTCTTCGAATTCCAAAAGGGCACGGCACGCGCCGCCCTTTTCTCCGTCGTCGACAAAAGCGTAGATTATGATGTTCGCATCCGCGTAATTCATCGCGCAAGCATCTCCTCTTCGTAGTCCTTGTCGGAGTCGACCTTGACGTTTTTCCACTTGGGAAAATCCTGCAGGGCCTTTGCAAACTCGGCGCGGGTCATCCTGCGCTCTATCACAAGCGAGTCGTTTTTTTCGCCGACCAGCACGGATTCCCCCGGCCGTATGCCGAAGGAATCCCGGAAAACCTTGGGAATGACTATCTGCCCCTTTTCATTCACGTTTACGGCAACATAGACCATTCTTACCACCGGTAATAGTAAGTATTACTTGATTTATTACTATTTTGGTTGCCGCATGGTCGCGGGCAAACGGCCTTCAGGCGGCCTCAATGGTTGCCTTTTTTTCGTTCTTCTTCCTGGCGTTTGCAATCAATTCGTCGGCTTTCTCAAAATTAGCGTAAATTGCGTCTCCCTTGGCCTTCAATTCCCCCGCCTCTTTTTCCACCGCTAAAAGGGACGCTTTCTGCATTGCAAGCGAGCGCTCCAACTTTTCAAGCTCTTTAGCGGTTGCGCCTGGGGCTCCAGTTGCTTTTTGCTTTTCGGTTAGGGGCTGCACCGCGCTTGCGTTCGAGTAGTATTCATCCAACGCTTTAGAGAGGGTTTCAAATTTCTTGGCAGCGCCAAGCGGTTTCTTGAGTTCAACACAGCAAAAACCGACAGGCAGCCCGCTTTCGCTGTAGTAAACAGTTGGCGCCGCATTGGCGGCGGTTTTTTGGATTTCGCGCAGTATTTTCTCCCGCTGCCCTGCGGGCAGGGTGGAAATTTCCGCGTTTTCTTCCACGCCCGCGATTGCGAGGGCGTTCTTTATGTAAAGCGGCGCAAGGCTCACCGCGCTTGCAAGCGCGTCAGCAGTTTTTCCCTCCAGTTTTTCGATTTCGGCAAGTGAAAGCTCCGCGGGAAGCAATTTTGTTTTTGGGGGCAATTCGAATTTCTGCCCCGTTTGCAAAAGCCTTCCGCTTTTTTCCTCTTTGCGGTAGGGCTGCAATATTTTGTAGTCCGCGTCGCACAGGAGAAGGTTGCCTTTGGCGAACATTTCGAAAACAAGGAGAAAATCTTTTTCTTTTTGCAGCCGCAGGGCAACGAGGCGGTCGAAGTTCAGCTGCTCAACTCCCACAAGCCGTGCGTTCTCCAGGTTCTTGCGCAAAAACATTGCAAAAGAAGTCGGCGCCTTGGGCGCCTCCTCAAGCCGGTAGGTGAGGTGCATGCGCACGCCAAGCTCGGTCAGGATGTGGTAGTCGTTTCCTTCTTTTGTGAACTTGAACCGCAGCACGCCGGGCGTCAGCTCGTATATCTTGTTGAGCCTCGCGCCTTCAATCCCCTTCAGCTCGCCAGCAACGAAGTGGTAGTCGAGGTTGGACATTTTTTGCAGCATGTGCGGTCGCCTTGTTTTGCTTTCCCAGTTTTTTGCGTTTGCAAGGTTTAAAACGATGGCTTGATTATGCTTGTTTTGCTGATTTGAATGGTTTTGCGGAAGGCGCGCTGCGCCCCTAATACCTGCCCCGTTGTCATCGAGTTGAAGGGGGTGTGCAAGGTTTACGGCGACGGGGAGGGCTTGCGCGTGGAGGCCCTCAAGGACGTGGATTTGCGGATTTACGAGGGCGAGTTCGTCGCGATTATGGGACCCTCGGGAAGCGGCAAGAGCACGATGATGCACCTTGTCGGGTGCCTTGACCTGCCTTCTTCTGGGAAGATTTTTTTTGGCGGGCAGGAACATTGCGGAGATGACCGAAAGCGACCTGGCCGAGGTGCGGGGCCGCAAGATCGGTTTTGTTTTCCAGCGCTTCAACCTCATAAATTCCCTTGACGCGGTCGAGAACGTGATGCTCCCGGAGGTCTTCCAGGGCATCGCCCCCGACGCCCGGCGCAGGAAGGCGGTTGCGCTTTTGGAGAAGGTGGGGCTTGGCAAGAGGATGGACCACAAGCCGTCGGAGCTTTCGGGGGGCGAGCAGCAGCGGGTGGGAATCGCCCGCGCGTTGGTGGTGAATCCGCAGGTGATTTTGGCGGACGAGCCCACGGGGAATTTGGACTCGAAGACGGGGGAGGAGGTCATGGCGCTTTTGAAAAAGCTTAATGAAGAGGGCAAGACTATTGTGTTGGTCACGCACGACGCGCACGTCGCAGGTTTTGCGCACCGCGTCGTAAGGCTCCGTGATGGAATGATTGAGGAATAAGCGGCTGCATTTTTCCGTTTGTTTGGTTTTTGTTGTTTTGAGAGGGATGCGTATGGAACGGCGTTTTTTGGCTTTGGCGTTTATCGGATTGTTTTTGCTTTCTTCGTTTGTTGCCGCGGAGACTCCGGCGGTTTATGGCACGACCAGCACGCTTGGGTTTTTGCGCATAAAGAACGAGAGTTATTACTCGCCTTTTCCCGCGGAGCCGGGCAATTACGTTGACATCTGGATTGCGGTGAGCAATTTCGGGAACAACCCGGTTTCGGCGGAGTGCCGCGTGCAGCCGTCTTTCCCGTTTTCACTTGATTCCGCGGGCGACGGCTACCAGGATTTGGGGGTGCTCGCGCAGCAGCGCGAGGTTTTGCTGAAGTACCACGTGCGCGTGGACGAGCGGGCGGTCGAGGGATACAACGACCTGAATTTCGGCTGCCGCGACAAGACCGGGGGCGCGGGCGCGTCTTGGTCTGACGCGGTTTTCCCGATTTTCGTGCAGCCCCACGATGCGACGCTTGCGGTGTCCTCGGTCGAGTCCGTCCCTTCCGAGATTGCTCCGGGGCAGACTGCGCGGGTTACGATACGGCTTGCCAACTTGGCGAAAATCGCGCTGAAGGACGTGCGCGTGAAGCTCGACGTTTCCGGGGACAAGGTCCCGTTCACGCCCGTCGGGGGCACGAGCGAGGCGAAGATCGCCTCGGTGGACGCGGGCGAAAGCGTTTCGGCGTCCTTCGACGTGGTGGCATCCCCCGGCGCGGACAGCGGGCCTTACAAGATCCCCATCGAAATCAATTACTTCGACAAGCTCGGCAAGCAGTATTCGCGCAACGAGACCACGGGGCTTGTGGTGGCAAGCGCGCCGCAGCTGCAGGTGATTGCGTCAAGCGACACGGTGTTCAAGACCGGGGTGCGCGGAAAGGTTTCGTTCAAGATAGTGAACAACGGGCTGTCGGAAGTCAAGCTCGTGTGGGTGCAATTCTCGCCCGACGCAAACGACGTGAAGCTGCTTTCCCCCTCGCAGGCGTACGTGGGGACGATAAGCTCGGACAACTACGAGACCGTGGACTTCGACGTTTTCGTTGAAAAAAACGCGTCGCTCCCGCTGAGGCTTCCGGTTGCCGTGTCGTTCCGCGATTCCGCGAACAAGGAGTATGCGCAGGAGTACCTGCCCGTCCTTGCGGTCTTTTCCGAGGCCGAGGCGCAGCGCGTGCAGCTTGAAGGCCCGCAGGGCACGAACATCGTGCTGGTTGCAATCGGCGCAATCGTGGCGCTCTACCTTCTTGTGAAATACGCTTTTCCCGCGGTGCGGGGGCTTTTTTCCCGGGGCAAAAAGGGCGGGGAGCAATAGGCGGCTACCCCCGCTTGGAATAAGTGGCGGTTTTTCGTGGCGCTTTCCCGGACCAAGCTTGAAGACTTCTTCCAGCTTGCCCTCATCAACTTTTCCCACAGGAGGCGCCGCACGCTGCTCACGCTCATTGGCATTTTCATCGGCATCGCGGCTGTGGTGGCGCTTGTCGCCCTTGGCGCGGGATTGCAGGCGACGATAAACCGCGAGTTCCAGAAAATAGGGTTCGACAAAATCACCGTGATGTCCGCCGTGGGAGACATCGCAAGCCCGTTTGCAAGCGCGTCCTCTTCGAACCCGATCACCGAGGCCGACGCGGATTTGGTGAAAAAAGTGCGCGGGGTGAAAGCCGAGGCGTCCGCGCTTTTGGAGCAGGACAAAATCGCGTTTGGGGGAGAAGTGCGCATTGTTCCCATTGCAGGAATGCCCACCGGCGACGGGAAGCGGTTGTTTGAGGAAATGGGGTCGTTGGAAGCGGAGCAGGGCAGGCTTTTGAAAAAGTCGGACGGATTTGCAATAGTTCTTGGCAGCGGGGTTGCCAAAAACGCGTTTCCGCGCAAGATTGCGGTGGGCGACACGGTTTCGATTGCCGGCAGCGATTTCAAGGTTGTGGGCGTTGCAAAAAGCGTGGGTGATCCGGCGCGCGATTCGCGCGTTTATATCCCGAAGGACACTGCGAGAATCCTGTTCAACCAGCCCGGGATTGTTTCGATGATAGTCGCGCAGGCCGAGGACGGAGTTTCCCCCTCCGATTTGGCAAACGAGATAAAGCGCAAGCTGAGGGACAAGCGGGGGGAAAAGGCGGGCGAGGAGGACTTCGCGGTCACGACCTCCGAACAGCTTGCGGGCGCGCTGTCCTCGATTTTCAGCGTGCTCCAGGCGGTGCTTGTGGGCATCGCCGCAATTTCCCTGGTGGTTGGCGGAATAGGCATAATGAACACGATGTACACCTCGGTGGTCGAGCGCACGCGCGAAATCGGGATAATGAAGGCCGTGGGCGGCCGCAACAGCGACATTGCCGCGATATTCCTCATCGAGTCCGGGTTGCTTGGGATGCTTGGCGGAATCATCGGGGTTATCCTCGGGGTTCTGATTGCGCTTGCCGCTGAAAAGGCGGCATCGATTGCGCTTGGCTCCGACATTTTCAAGGCGGCGTTTTCGCCCGAATTGTTTTTGGGCGCGCTTGCCTTCGCCTTCGTGGTGGGCGCGGTTTCGGGCGTGCTTCCCGCGATGCGCGCAAGCGGGTTGAAGCCCGTGGACGCGATACGGCAGTAACGGATTTTGTTTTCGTTTTGGTTGGTTTGCACATGGCTGGTGGCGGTTTGGGGAAATACGCGGATTTTTTCGCAATAGCGTTGAGCAGCTTTTCGCACAGGCGCACGCGCACGCTGCTTACCATGATCGGGATTTTCATCGGCATCGCCGCGGTGGTCTCGCTTTTCTCCCTTGGCGAGGGCTTGCAGAACGCGATCAATTCCCAGTTCCAGTCGCTGGGCTCGGATAAGGTCATAATAACGCCCGGAAGCAGTTTCGCAACCCTTGCCGCCGGCGGGAGCTCGTCTTCGAAGCTTTTGGAAAAAGACCTTGACACGATAAGGAAGACAAGCGGTGTGGAGCGCGCGGCGGGGATGGGATTCAAGGGAAGCCTCGTCTCGTTCGGCGGGCAGTCCAAGAACTCGTTCATCCTTGGGATTCCAAACGACCCGGATGGCAAGCGGGTTTTCCAAAGCCTTTCCCAGTATCAGGTGACCGAGGGCCGCTGGCCCAAGGAAGGCGAAAAATACGCGGTCGTGGTGGGCTACCTGCTCGCGCACGATACCGTGCACTTTTCAAAGAAAATCGCGGTAGGCGACAAGCTGAAAATAGCGGGAAAGGACTTTACCGTGGTGGGCGCGATACAGCGCGTGGGCAACCGCTACGACGACACCCAGATGTACATTCCCCTCAACACGATGCAGGACCTTTATGGCTCCAAGGAGTACTACACGATTTTCGCGCAGGCCGCTCCGGGGGTGGACACCGAAAAGCTCGGCGCCGAACTCAAGCGCAAATTGCGCCTCGAGCGCGGGGTGAAGGAAAACTACGAGGACTTCACGGTGCAGACGCCCAAGCAGCTTCAGGACTCGTTCAACACGATCCTTTCCGTGGTGCAGGCGATAGTGCTTGCAATCGCATCGATTTCCCTGCTCGTGGGCGGCGTGGGCATAATGAACACGATGTACACCGCTGTTTTGGAGCGCACGCGTGAAATAGGCACGATGAAGGCCATCGGCGCGCGCAACAGCCAGATTGCCGCGATATTCATGATAGAATCGGGTTTGCTTGGGCTGATAGGCGGGGCGGTGGGCGCCGCAATGGGCATTGCGATGAGCCTTCTTGCGCAGGCCGGCGCGCAGGCCGCCGGCGTATACCTTTTGGAAGTGCGCATTTCCCCGGAACTCGTCGGCTTCGCGCTATTGTTCTCCTTCGTGGTGGGAATGCTTTCCGGCGTGCTGCCCGCACTGCAAGCCGCGCGGCTGAACCCCGTGGAAGCCCTAAGATATGAATAGTTGAGAGGCTAATTGCTCGTGCCGACCAATTCGATTCCCTCGGCTTTTTCGAATCCGGCGTCAAACGAGAGCAGTTTTTTTATGCCGTTTTCTTCCATTGCCGCCAAAATCGCGCAATCGGTGAAGCTTATCCTGCGGTATTTCTTGAAAAGCGCCCACGCCCGCTCGAATGCCCGCGGGCTTGTGGAAACCAGCCGTATCTCGGATGACGCGAGCTTTTCGCCAAGTTCCACGGCCCTGTCGAAACCCGCCCGCACCGCGGCGACGGTAACGCTTTCATCAAAAACATAGTCGGAGGTAAAAACATCCCCGTACGCGCCGCCGAAAGCCTTCTTCAAAAACTCCTCGGCCTTCGCATGCAACGAGTCGCGGGCGTTGTAGTACGCCACGAAAACACAGGAATCGACGAATACGGCCGTATCGCGTCCACGGGCTTCAACCCGCTTGCGCGCATCGCGGGAAGCACGCCCGAAACCGCGCCCACCACT
>DAHXMR010000222.1 GCA_027371655.1 Microcaldota archaeon | reverse complement strand
CGCTGCATGGATGGGACTTCATTGAAAGGGAAAAGCGTCGTTTCAATCAACGATTTGTCTTCTCAAGAAATATTGCGGGTGCTGGGCCTTGCGGACAAGTTGAAGAAAGGGCGCGCAAAAGGCGAGGGCGGCCAGCTTTTGCGCGGGAAGAGCCTGTGCATGTTGTTTGAAAAGCCGTCCACGCGCACCCGCGTGTCGTTTGAAATAGGCATGACCGAACTGGGGGGCCACGCGCTTTACATAGACCTCAGGACAAGCCAGCTTGGCCGCGGGGAAACCGTTTCGGACACAGCGAAAGTGCTTTCACGCTACGCGCACGGCATAATGGCGCGCCTGAATTCGCACAAGACCATGCTGGAGCTTGCGGAAAATTCCGCGGTGCCGGTGGTTTCCGGCCTGGACGACTTGGAGCATCCCTGCCAGACGCTTGCCGACTTGCAGACCGTCAGGGAACGGAAGGGGAATCTTGCGGGCCTGAAAATTGCTTTTGTTGGCGACGGGGAAAACAACGTCACGCATTCGCTTTTGCTTGCCGCGGGAAAGCTTGGAATGCACATGTCCGTGGGCTGCCCCGATGGATACGGACCCGATGCGGGGATACTTGCAAGCGCGAAAAAGGCGGCGGGCAAAAAATGCGAAATCGAAGTGGTGCACAGTGCGAGGGAAGCCGTGGGGGACGCGGACGCGGTTGTCACCGACACCTGGATAAGCATGGGCAAGGAGGCCGGTACGCAGGCGCGCATAAGCGACTTGACGCCGTTCCAGGTGAGCGCGGGGCTTATGGCGCTTGCGAAAAAGGATGCGATTTTCCTGCACTGCCTTCCCGCGCACCGCGGCCAGGAAGTGACGGACGAAGTGATTGACGGCCCGCAGTCCGCGGTGTTCGACGAGGCGGAAAACAGGCTGCACGCCCAGAAGGCATTGCTTGCGCTTTTAATGGGGTAACGCTTATTTTTCTCGTTTGTCCCGATGCCGGCCGGGGTGTTTCGTTTCTCGCAGGTTTGGATTGTTTTGCATGTGTGTTGGGTTTCAAAAAGAGGTTGTTTTGCAATGATTGACTTGAAGAAAAAATTCGCCGAAAAAAGGCTTTCCGGAAAATGCGTGCTGCTCTACTCGGGGGGATTGGACACAAGCGTGCTGTGCAAGTGGATCCCCCGGGAATACGGCCTAGGGGTGATAGCGCTCACCATTGACGTCGGGCAGGCCGAGGACTTGAATGCGGCGAAAAAGAAGGCCGAGGCCATAGGCGTCAAGCACGTGATGGTTGATGCCAAGGCCGAGTTCGTTGAAGGCTACGTTCTGCCCGCAATAAGGGCGAACGCCATGTACGAGGGCGCGTATCCGGTGAGCACGTCGCTTGCAAGGCCGCT
>DAHXMR010000220.1 GCA_027371655.1 Microcaldota archaeon | reverse complement strand
GGAACGTGCAGAAAATGCGGGGGAAAACTATTGCTGACCATCAACAAGGGAGGAATACAAAAATACGTCCACCTCTCCCAGCAGTTGGTGGAAAAATACGGCCTGCCATACCCCTCCGTTTGGCGGGCGGTGGATTTCGGCGATTCCGCGGGCCAATTTCTCCTTTTGCTTTAAGGGCATCGGCTTGCCTTTTGCGCGGGATTCTGATATTTGCCTTTCCAAATCGGCGTATGCGCGGGCTTCGCATTGCTGCGAATTGCCAAGCAGCTTTCCGGAGGACAATATTTTCGGCAGGTTTTCAATCCGAGTGCCGTGGAAAAAACTTTCCATAAGGAAAATTGTTCGGATTTCGCTTATTAAACGTAATCCGCAAGAGAGAACTGCTTTACCTTCTCGTCTTCGAATATGCTGTCGATTTCGCGTTCGATTAGCATGAGGCGCTGTTTGAGGTAGTTTGGCAGGCCGTATTTTTCCACCAACTGCTGGGAGAGGTGGACGTATTTTTGTATTCCTCCCTTGTTGATGGTCAGCAATAGTTTTCCCCCGCATTTTCTGCACGTTCCGCAGAGGGGCACGCGGCGGTATTTCGCGTTGCATCCCACGCAGCGGAAGGTTTGCTTTGAGAATTTGCGCAAATTGCCGTAAATGTCAGGCAAAAAGTGGGAGAGGATGATTCGTTCCGCGGCGTCTTGCACGTCGACTGGCCGCAGCCTGCTCATCAATGCGAGTTCTTCTGCGACTTTTTCCGCCATGTCCCCAAGTTGCACGTATTTCGATTGCACGGGCCCGGCAATGCTACAGGCGTGCG
The DNA here is from genome assembly GCA_027371655.1 of Microcaldota archaeon. The sequence goes on along the minus strand of DAHXMR010000220.1, from coordinate 1,242 downwards.
TGAAGCCTATTCCCTCGTATTGGCGCGGCGTCCCGAGGCGCTCGGAAATGCGGTCGAGCTTGACTTCGCTTGGGTTGGCGTTGCGCAAGCAAGCCTCGTAGAATTCCAGGGGATAGGACGAGCATGCGTCCATTGCGTGCACTTCGTCGTCCACTTCCTTGGGGTCAAGCACGGTGGTCAAAACAAGTGGCGCATCCATTTGTCCCCCGCGGGTTTCAGGCAAAAACCGTCTCGAAAAATTCAACAGCCCGTCCATCAGGAGGATGACGCAGTCTTCGTCGCCGTCGCAATTATGCGCAAGGAGCATGCCTTTTCCCGCGGCGAAGATTTTTTCCCGCCCACGCTCGAGCTCCAAGTCGTAGACGAAGCCCGAATATTCTTTTTCGTGGACGCTTTTTACCCGCGACAATATGAGGTCTTTTGTTTTTTTTAGCAGGCGGCGGCCGCGCTTCTTGCATATTTTTTCGGCGGATTCTTTTTTCGCGCCGACAAGGGCGAGGTTCGCGCACAGTTTTTCCAAATCCGATGAATAAACGCAAACGTAGTGCAGGGTGGTTTCGGGGGGTAGCTTCCCTTTCGCCGCGTATTTTTCAAAAACCGTTCCCGTTCTCACGAGTTTATTCTCCTTTTTGAACGTGGAGGAAACGCCAAGCGATGAGAGCAGGAAGTTCATTTGGGAGGCGAGTTTTTCCGAGACGGTGCAGTATTTTGCCTCAAAGCGCGAAATGTTAGCGTCGCCTTGGAAGCATCCGGAAAGGAAAGCGTATTTTTGCGCATCGGTAGCCGATAAAACAATTTCGGGAACCTGCTTTTCGTGCGCGGTTGCGCCCACGCGGAACTTTTCGGTAAACAGCTTGTGCAGCAGCTTGTTTGTTGCCACAACGTCTTTTTCGGAAACCGTCGCGTCCAGCTTGAAGACTTCTTTGAGCAGGCGCGACATCTCGTTGCGGACTTCGGGATTGCTCGCCGCAAAGCCGACGTGGAACGACTCCTTTCCCTTGGTCTTGGATTCCCAAACCCAGCCCTCGGAAACGTAGTAACCCAGCAGCTTGAAGAAAGCTTCCGACACGGGCACTTGCACTGGGAGGGCTGCAAAGTTCCTTGTGAACGACCACGGGCTAAAGCCCGTGGCTTCAATGCAAGCATCTCGAATCGCCACGGGTCGCACATTGCAAATTCGGGTCGCTCCTCGGCCCGGTTGCAAGCGAAGCTTGCAAATCTTCGACCGCAGCCGAAGTATCT
>DAHXMR010000203.1 GCA_027371655.1 Microcaldota archaeon | reverse complement strand
TTCACGGAATCCAGCGTGAGCCTGTTGAATACCACCGGTTCGGAAAGCCAACGCGGCAAAAACCGCGTGCGCCAAGCCGCGCATAAGAAAAGGCGGTTTTTTGCTTAAAAAGCCACGCACCATTAAAAAGAAACGGCGGGCAAAAACATCAAGGGAACGAGATTCATGGCAAAGCCCAACAAAATCCTCGTGCTGGACGTAGATTTCGACGACGACCTCGGGGAAAAGGTGCACGTGCGCGGGCCCGTGGTAGGCCGCGAGGCGAACGTCAAGGCGGCTACGCTTCTTGCGATTGCGGACCCGGAGGAAAGCGACGCGAACACGATGTTCAAGGCCGTGAAGGAGTACGACGAGCTTTCCGCGGAATACGACGCGGAGGTCGCGACCATCACCGGGAAAAGCAGCCTGGGATTCAAGGCCGAGCGCGAACTCATCGAGCAGCTCGAAAAAGTGCTGGAAAAATTCCCCGCCGACTCCTGCGTGTTCGTGAGCGACGGGGCAAGCGACGAGCAGATACTCCCGCTTGTGCAGTCGCGCGTCAAGCTCGCGGGCATGCGCACGGTCACCGTGAAGCAGACCAAGGAGCTTGAAAAAACCTATTTCGTGATCCTGGAAAAATTGAAGGAGCCGCACTACGCGAGAATCGTGTTCGGGATTCCCGGCATCGCGCTTTTGCTTTACTTTTTGCTCCCGTTCGCGGTCCCCGACATAGGCCCGTCGCTTTTGCGCATATTGCTGGGCCTGCTCGGCGCGTACCTCATGATAAAGGGCTTCGGGATAGAGGAAACGATAATCCGGAGCGTGTCCTTCTCGAAAATCTCCATAGAAAGCCCCAGCTTCATATTCCAATTCGCGTCCGCAAGCCTGATCATAGTCTCCGTGTTCGCCGCGGTGCTCTCCCCCGACCTTGGGGGGTTGAAGACCATACTCATACTCTTGCCGATCGCGTTGCTGTTGCTTGTCGCGGGAAGCGCCGTGAAGGCGCTGTACGAAAAAAAGAAGCACGAACTGCCCCGTCAGGCCAACTACGCCGCGGCAGTGGTTTTCCTGGGGATAGTGCTCAACCAGGCGTTCGAATGGGTGGTCGGCAACATAAGCTTCGGCGACTTCTTCGAATGGCTGGCGCTTTCCGCGGCGGCGATGTTTTTGGTCACCCAGCTTTCCAAGGGGTTCCTGCGCGAAATGCTCGCCGGAATGCATTTGGAGGGCACCGAGGTGTACTCGGAAGTCGGCGGCCTCGTCGGCAAGGTCTCCGAAGTGCTGCCAGACAGCAACTCGCTTTTGGTGCAGTCCAAAAGCGGCCAGAAAACCGACTTCGGCTTCGACCAGATAACGAAAATCGGCGAAAAAATAATCGTACGCTACTAGGGGCTTGTGCCGATTATTCCAACTACATCACAACCACACTGGATTGATGGGGGCGCACCACGCTTGGCAATCAAAATAGGGAAAGCACAGCCCGTTTGCATGCGCACGAGCAAAAAACCCAGCACACTTAACGCGGTCCATTCCACCTACCAGGTGGCGGGCATTCCCGTGCGGGTGTGGAGCATGTACGAGCCGGGGCAGGACCACCGCGAACTCTCGGAAAACGTGCTGCACGGCATCGGCGAAATGTTCCCCCACGTGCAGGCTGCGCCGCAGGCTGACTACGTGCTTGTGAGCAGGAAGGTCAAGGAACACTGCGCCACGGTCGACGTGGGGGCGCACCGGCAGGTGCGCGTGCGCGTCGGCGAAAGGCAGGGGGTCGTCAAGATTACCGGCAACGAGCCTTCGCCCGAACGAAAGGCCCGGCAGGAAAAAAACAGGCTTTCCGAACCGGTGGTATTCAACAGGCTCACGCTGGATTCCGTGAAGGACAAGCGCGGAAGCGCGACAAGAAGGCTGCAGCCGGATTACTATACCATTCACCGCACGCTTTTGCAGATGGCGGCCGTCCGCGGAAGGACGCTTGTGCACGGCACCGCGGTTGCGGTTGACACGCCGGCCGGCCCGCGGGGAGTGCTTTTCGTCGGAGGGCAGGGCGTTGGGAAAACGGAGACCGCGATGCACGCGATAAACGTGGGCTGCAGGCACATGGAGGACGACGTGGTGCGGCTGGCTTTGCGCAACGGCGTGCCCTACATCGGGGGCAGCGGCTACCAGGCGCTTTTGCGGTTCAAGAACGACATCACGCCCCGCATGCGCGCGCATCCCGAAAAATTCTTCCTCGAATACGAGCGGCACGGCGACCCGACAAAATGGAACCACCTGCCAATAAGAATGCTCAAAGCCGCGGGCGCGATAGACCGGCCGTTCAAGAACGTTTCCGAAATCTACCAGCCCGACCCCGTGCCCCTGAACACAATAGTGTTCCTCGTGCCCTCGGTAACGGACTCGCGGCAGGAGGAATTGCACAACATGCAGCTCAAGGGGAACGTGGACTTGGACAACCTCGTGCGGCGCCTGGGCACCGAGCAGTGGAACACGAAGAAACCCCAAGCGCGCAAGCGCGAAATGGAAAAATACTTCGAAAGCGCGGGAACCCTTCAGCTTGGGCAGACCGGGGGGCTTGTGAACTTCGCGGAAAACGAAAACACGAAGGCCCTTGTCACAAGATGGCTGCAGGACAGCGCGGAAAACGACTACCGCGCAAACCCCAAGGAAGTGGAGCGCATAGTTTCAAGCGCGCCAAACATACTTGTCATAGGCAAATGGGTGCCCCCCGAAAAGGACCAGGCATTCGCATACATGATAAAGCAATTCGTGGAAAAAAAACGCGGCATCCAAAAAATAGCGGCAAGCCGCCCCGCAATTGCCCTGGAACCCCGCGCAAGCCCCGGTTCCACAAAAAACTATTTATAGTTAAAGCCCTTCTTGATATTCGAGGCAAATCTTAGAAGGCAATAGCATATGGAACAAGCCACGGCTTTCACTCACGCTGCTTTTCATCCAGCCGCCGGCACGTTCCGCGTCGCGCCTACCTATAGCGCGCTTGCCCTTTCCCGGGCAACTTCCGCAATTATTTTTTGCGGAATGTGCGTCAAAAACGCATAACTTTCCGGGATGAAGCGGCTCCCTTTGGGCCCCGAAAAAAAAATTCGGGTTCCAAGGCTTTGATTGGGCGCCGCGGATTTGGTGCTCGAGGAAGAGGCCGCCAAAAAAATCGAAA
>DAHXMR010000177.1 GCA_027371655.1 Microcaldota archaeon | reverse complement strand
GCTTCCGGTCCTTTTCGGAACTAAAGTGCCAGGAGTACTTGTGGGACTGGGAGGGCAAGCACGTCGACGAGTCCGTCGTTGAGAAAATGTTCGAATTCCACCCCTCTTTCTTCTCAAGAAACGCGCTTGGCCGCGACATATTCCTTTCGATAAGGCTTCCGAACATCTGGAAGGAGAAGGGATACCGCGTGGCAAAGGCGTTTGTTAGCATTCTTTCGTCCAACGATTTCGCGCAGGAGATGCAGGCGCACTCGCCCCCGATTTTCGAGGCGTATCTGCCGATGACGACCGACGCGCGCAAATTGCTTTACATAGAAAAAAAATACGGGGAAATCGCCAACGCGTTCCAGACGCTCAAGCCAAGCGGGCCCAAGGAAATCAACGTGATTCCCCTTGTCGAGGAAATACCACTGATGGCCAACGCGGGAAAAATCGCGTCCGACTATGTCAAGCTTTACCCAAAGAAGATGGGGAAGAAATTCAAGGCAAGACAGATGCGCTTTTGGTTCGCCCGGAGCGACCCCGCGCTTAATGCGGGAATCGCGCCCTCCGTGCTTGCGGTGAAGCTCGGTTTTTCCGGGTTGCACGAGTTTTCGCAAAAAACGGGAATCGCAATCGAGCCCATAATCGGCGTGGGAAGCCTGCCGTTCCGCGGCGGCCTGACGCCACGCAACGTGAAGGACTTTTGCAGGGAATACGCGGGATTGCGCACCGCAACGGTGCAGTCCGCGTTCCGCTACGACTATCCCCTTCCCGAAGTGAAGGCCGCAATCAAAAAGCTCAATTCGAGCCTGCATGCCAAGCCGCGCGTATACGATGCCGGGGAGCGCGCGAAGGCAAAGCGCATCATCTCGCTTTTTGAGGGCGAGTACCAAAAGGTCATCGAATCGCTTGCGGGGGAAATAAACAAGGTTTCCTCGTTCGTGCCAAAGAGGCGCGAGCGCCGCCAGCACGTTGGATTGTTCGGCTATTCGCGCAAGGTCGGCAAGAAAAACCTGCCCCGCGCGATTCCATTCGTTGCCTCGCTTTATTCGCTTGGGGTTCCGCCCGAATTGATTGGCACGGGGCGCGGCATCAGAGCCTGCGAGAAGGCGGGGTTGCTTGACGAGGCAGAGGACTATTACGTTAATTTGAGGAAGGACTTGGAGAGCGCGGGATTCTACTACAACCGCGAAAACCTCGAATTGTTCGCGCAGCGCTCGAAGGCGTGGAAGCTAGTGCTTGAAGACGTGCGGGCAATCGAGGACTTTTTGGGCACCGGCATCGGGCCGCAGACGGAGGACCACTACATCCACCGCAACATCACGTCCAACGTGAGGCTTTTGCTCAAGAAGGGACAGCGCCCCCAGGACGAAATAGAGCGCGCGGGCGAAATAAGAAGAAGCCTGGGATAAACGCCCCGATCAAACCCACACGACTATTTATATATACATAAACATAAAGTAATTCGGTGGTAGGCTTTGTCAAAACTCGTTTCCCTTAGCGATGATGCTTATTACGGCTTGTTCAGGCTGAAACGCCAAGGCGAATCTTTTTCCAAAGTCGTGATGCGCCTCTTGCAGCCCAGAAAAAAAAGTATACTTGATTTTGCAGGAGCCTGGGCAGACAACGACGAAATGGACCGGATTTTCAAGGAAGTCGCACGCCACAGGCGGACTGCCAAAATGCGGGAAGTTGATTTCAATTGAGCTGCCTGGACACGGACTTGCTTGTCGCATTGCTTAGGGGAGACGCCGAAGCGAAGAAATTCGTTTCTGACAACCAAGGGGAATTGCGAACGACTGTGATCACCGCATGCGAATTGTTCCACGGCGCCTTTAAGGCGCGGAACCCCCGGCACGTTGAACAGGTGAGGGGACTGCTATCAACCTTGGAAGTATTGCCATTGTCCCCGGATGCCGCGGAAAAATTCGGGCAATTGAACGCAAGCCTGCACACGGACGGCAAAACCGTTGCGGACTTCGACCTCTTGATTGCAAGCACCTGCATTGCCAACGGCGAGGTGCTGGTCACGCGCAACGGCAGGCATTTTGAAAAAATCAGGGAATTAAAAACGCGCAAATGGTAAATCCGCAGCAAGGCTGGAAAACCTAAACCCCAATCCCTGCAATTTCAGCCCGTTTTTTCAATTACGGCAATGAAGAACGGCTGGCAGCCCCATTTGTGCGGGTAAAGGCGGGTGCAATCTTTTACTTGTTCGGGATATTTGCGTCCTTCGTATTCTTCGAGCCCTTGGGATGATGCGATTCCCCCGACGCCCAATGGTTTGATTCGCGCTTGGGGCCGCTTTTCAATCAAATGGGCAATCACGCCCTCGTCTTCTTCGGGCGAAAGCGAGCAAGTTGAGTAGACAAGCCTGCCACCCGGCACAAGCAAGTCGAAGCCCCGTACAATCGCCTTCTTCTGCCGCTTGGCCATGTTCAGCACTTTCTTTTGAGACCACTCCTTCAATCCGTCGAAGCGCTTGCGCACCAAGCCCTCCGAACTGCAAGGCACGTCAAGAAGCACTTTGTCGAATCCGTCTTGGTCCAGGAATTTCTGGAAATCCAAGCGCTTTGCCTGCGCCTGCATGCCGAATTTTTCAATGTTGAATTCAAGCACGCGAAAGCGGGCGGGCTCGCGCTCCAATGCGATTAGTTCAGCCTGGTTTTTTGCAATGCACGCAAGCTGCAACGTCTTGTTCCCCGGAGCCGCGAAGGCATCCAATACGCGCTCCCCCGGTTTGGGAGCTAGAACGATTGCGGGGAGCATTGCGGCTTTTTCCTGCAGGTTGAACAGGCCTTCCTTGAACGCGTCGTCGGCGCCGGGACGGGGGGATTCTCCGGAAATGGCAAACGCGTTTTCGTGGAAGCCCAACGGATGCAAAACCCAGCCTTCGGCTTCCAAGCGTTGCTTGAGAGCCTGCGGGGCAATCACAAGCGAATTGCACCAAATGGTTTTCTGCTCCTTGGTGCTGCATGCGGAAAAAAACTCGGGGGCTTGACCGCCGAGGATGCGGGCGTATTTTTCCGTGAAATCCTTTGGGAAAAAAGTGGTTTTCATGAGTAATTCCCGCGCGGGAAGCCTAATACTCTATTCCTTTCACCGCCTGCGGGGGCTGGGGGCGGAACATCGAGTCTATGCTTGTGGCGTAGTCCGCGGAGTCTATGAACTCCTTGGGCGCATTGCGGCCCGTGAGCACCACGCCCGTGCATTTTCCTTTCGCCTTTTTTATCAATTCGAGCACTTGCGCCTTGTCAACAAGGCCTATTGCGGCTGCGATGTTCACCTCATCCAGCACCAAAAAGTCGGGTTTTTCCGCATCCAGCGCCTCGAAGGCGTAATCGAGCCCTTTTTGCGCGCGCTTCTTGTCCGCGTCCGAGGGCTTCAGCAAATTTATGAAATGCGGGGAGCCGAACTGCTTTACCTTGAAAAGGCCCCTGAAGAACTTTTGCGCCTTGTACTCGCCGATGCTTTTGCGGCCCTTCATGAATTGCACGAAAACTGTTTTCATCCCGTGGCCCGCGGCGCGCAAGGCGAGGCCAAGGGCGTTGGTGGTCTTGCCGCCCCCGTTCCCCGTCCAAAGAAGCACGTAAGTTTTTTTCGCCATTTAATTTTCACCAAAAAAAATTTACGCGGGGCAAATCGGAGTGGGGCAGCCGCCCGCATACTCCGCGTCCGCAGCCACCATTTTCTCCTGCCTGCCCTCTTCCGCTCCGCCGAATGAAAGCACCTGGTTCTCCTTGCTGCCATAGCGGTAGACTGTGATTCCCTTGCACTTCAACTTGTATGCAAGCAAATATGCTTTTTTCACGTCTTCGGCCGTTGCGTTTTCTGGAAGGTTGATTGTCTTTGACACCGCGTTG
>DAHXMR010000130.1 GCA_027371655.1 Microcaldota archaeon | reverse complement strand
TTTGCATTCACGTTTCCCGGGGGATAGTCAATCGGATTGCAATTCGCGTCGCACGTGTCCAATACCGCCCAAGACCCCGCGCCGCAATTCCCCCTCCAGCCGCCGGGGGCAACTCCGTTGCATCCGGCATTAGCGCCGCATGCAGTGGAACACACGCCCGACAAGTCTAGTTTTCCGTTGCACGGCGGGCACTGCGGGATGTCCTGGATGTACGTACAGGTGTTGCCGCATCCGGTGTTGCTGCTGCGGTAAATGCCGTAGGTTCCCGTGCATACGCCCGTCCACGAACCGCCGCTGCATCCGTAGCTGGCGTATTGGGCGCAATTGTTGCAGGAGCCGAGATTGTAACGATAGGGATACGTGTACCCGCAAAATCCGGGGTCGTAGGTGCTGGTGCCGGAAGTGAGATATGAATTGTCCGCGAAGCACGCTTGGGCGGGCTGGTTGTAATCCCATGCGCCTATGCAGCATCCTCCGCCGCAATTGGTGGAGTCGCACGCATCGGCCTTGGCCGAGGGAGCTAGGGCAAGAATGAATGCAATCGAAACCAGCGCAAGCAAACTTTTTTTCATCATTTTCCGTAAAACCTGGAAACCTTGTTTTGATTAATGCTTAAGAATGCACGTACTGGATTTTCGCGGTTTTCTCTCCGCTTGAAAGTCCTATCGAATATGTTTTGCCTGCAACCGCTTTTTCAAACGTTGCCACGTACTGGATTTCCGAGCGGATGGTGTCGCGCCGGGTGCACGCGCCTTTCAGCACGCTCATGTTGAAGCAGCTTGGCGCGCTGTCGAATGGGAATTTTTCGCCGTCAACCGAGATGACCGCGTTTGCAAGCGGCGCGTTTATGTCGACGAAATAGCTCGCGTAGAACGTGGACGGGGAATCCGAGGCTTTGAAGACTTGAAGCGTTTCAAGGGGATCGAAGTGCGTCCAGTTTTTTGCCGGCACGGGCTGTGGCGTAATTTTTGGAAGTTGCGTCGAGTTGAAGTAAAGCTGCCCCTTGGGCCGGCCGGCAGTCCTTTCAATCGGGAGGTTCAAACCGGGTTTTGCAAGGAGGTATGCGCCGTAAGAATTGTCGGTGATTGTTTTGTCGTTTGAAGGGGCGCACAGCGAAGAACCGTCGGCAACCCGGCAGAACATTGTAGCGAAACCGCCGCGGCCATCGTATTTTTTCGAGAACTCCGAGTCCCAGGACGCTTGGGCAAGATAGGCGGAGATTTTTGCCGCCTCTTCGGAGTATTTGGAGGCGCCGGTTTTTTCGGAGAGCAGTTGAAGCGATTCGATGCAGGGGTGCAGCTGCGTTGCGATTTCAAAATTCTTGTAGAATTCGCCCGACGCGCCGGCTTGTTCTATTCCGTCGAAAAAGCCCTTGGCGGAATCGAGGTAGGATTGGTTTTGTGCGGCCCCGTACAATTGGAGTTCCGCAAGTTTTTGCCAGCATTCTTCGAGGCGCACCGGGAATCCGTTTGCGAAAGCAACGCGGTTGTCCGCGTCCATGGATTGCTTTGCCGCATTGTCGAACCCGACTGCCGCCTGCAGGAATTTCCCGTCGCTGGAAAGCGAGTACGCAATCGCAAGCTCTCTGGCAATAATCGACTGCAGCATTCCCGCGCCCTGCGTTGGATCCGGCCGCAGGTAACGCAGGATTGTTTCGGCGTTTTTCAAAATGAAATCTTTTGTTTTCGCGTCGTTTGTTTCCTTGTAAACCTCGTACGGCTGGACGAGCGCCCACAGGCAGTTCTTCTGCTCGCTTGGACCGACGATTGTGCCGTCTGCCTTGGAGCAGATTTCGATTTCTTTTGCCACTTCGGCCTTTGCCGCGTCAAGGTATTTTGAGTCTTTTGTGGCGCGGTAGAGGCCGATGTTTGCGAATGCGGCCCACGCGTTGCTTTGCGGCAATCCCGTCAAGTTGCTTTTCTTGTTGCAGCCGGTTGAATCGCAGTCAACCGAGTAAACGTAAGTTCCGTCTGCAAGCTTCATGCCGTTGATGAATGCGATTGCGCTTTGCGCCGCTTCGATTCCGGAGACTTCGACAAACAAGGGGGCGGGAGTTGGGGTTGCCTGTGCGGTTGGGATTGGCGTTGGCTGTGCTTGCGGTTGCGGATTGTAGAGCTGGGATGCGATGAAAAGCAGGATGATTGCGGCGAGGGCGATGGCTACGCCTTTTGTCAGCGTGTTTGCAATCGGCGTTGATTGTGCCATTTGGGGACCTATAGCTCCGGATAAATAAGGGGTTTTCCGCTTTTTTAAATATGGCGGATGCTCCTTTGGGCGGTTTATTTTTGCGTTTTTCCGCGATTCCGGGTTCTTGCCAATAATAGGGCGCCTATTGCGAGGAGGGGCAAAAGCAGGAAGTCGAAGTCCGGGGCTTTTGTTGCAGGGACTATTTTGAGCGATTTGCATGACGCGCCGTACCCCGTGCCGTCGGTCGCGTTGAAGGATATTTCGTACGTGCCGTTTTGGCCGCTTGGGAAGCTCGCGCTCCAAAGCATGGTGCTGCAGTCGGGGGAAACCGAAACTTGGGAGGGCTGCAGGGCCGCGCCGTTGAATAAAACCGTGGCGGCCACAAGCGTGCCCGGCGAGCACTTCGCGTTTCCCGCCGAGTAATACCGCACGTATGCTGTGCTGGTGTTTGCGGCAATCAGGGTTTCGCAGGACAATTCGGAAAAACCGTTAAGGTTTAGCGCCCCCTTGCAGTCGGGAGTGCACGCCTGGCACATGCCCGCCCCGCCCCAGGCCTGTTCGCCCGTGCTGTTTTGAGTGGAGCAAAAACGCGAACACGGCGCAAGCAAACTGCCTCCCGGGGGGCACGTGGAATTTTGGCCGCAGGAAGCGGGCTGTTGCGCGCAGGCATTGTTGTCGGGGTTGCAGGAGTAGTATGAAACGTTTTGGCTGTAAGCGCCGGCGCACAAATCCACCCCGTCGCCTCCCCCCAGCAAAGTGCCGGTGCTTGCAACGTGCATTATTCCCGGCACGCCCGCGCACGTCCAGTTTTGGGCGCCGCACGCGCCGCCTCCGTATTGCGTGCCGTTGTCCGAGCACCAATCGGATTGGGAATACGTCGAGGGCACGCACGCGCCGGTTGACGATGAGCAGGAATAATATGTGAGCGAGCACGGCGCTCCGTTGCACGAGGGCGAATTTCCGCCGCAGTAATCGGTTTTTACGGGGTCGAGGCTGCATGCGCCGCTTCTGCAGCGGTATTCCTTGCAAACTCCGCCACCAAGGGGCAGGCCCGAATTGGCCCCCGAGTCTTCGCACCCGGGCGAAACGGTGTCGGAGGGGCCGGGGCACCGCGTGCCTTCGGCGGTGGCCTGTTTCCACACCCATCCGCGGGACGCGTCGTATTGGCAGTAATAAGTTGCGCTTGTTTGGGAAACGTATTGCGATGTGCAGGCTTTGGGCGCGTCGCAAAGCCAGGACGTGGTTGCCGGCGCGCAGGAATTGGCGTCGCCGTTTGCGCCTCCGCAGTTGTTGCAGTTGGGCAGCCCCCAATTCCGCGGGTCCGCGCGGTCCGAGCATGTTTTGCCGCAGCTTGCGGGGAAAACGCGCAATGTTATTGTCGCGGTATTTTCGCCCACTACGTCCGTTGCGTGGCATGCCTGCGTTCCGCAGGACTGCAGGGAAGTGCACGGGTCTATTCCGTTGCCTTGCGAGGGCAGGCTGCAATACCGCGTTGAATCATAGCACTGGCCGGGGTACTTGTTAGGGCAGTACGGCGCGGTGCAGCTTGCACCCGCATCCTGCCAGCACTGCGAATTCGCGTTGCCCGACGGATAGTCGCGGGCCCGGCAGTTCGAATCGCAGTAGTCGCGCACCGCCCACGTTCCGGCATTGCAGTTCCCGGCATAAGAATTCGGCTGCAGGCCGTTGCATTCTCCTGACGCGCCGCAATCCGACGAACAATAAGTGCTGCCGCCGAAATTCGCCCTGCCCCCTCCGATGCAGCACTCCCATCCCGCGGTGGACGTTGGCGCCGAAGGGCCGTACCACGGCTGGCCGGCCAGGCATATTGCCGGCACGCCCGCGCCGCAGTAGTCGGCGGCGGAACAGTACGTTCCCTCCTGGCAGTCTTTTGTGCCGCTGTAATCGTTGTCTATCCCGTCGGTGCAGAAAACGCAGTACCCGCCAACGCAGCGGCCGTAATAATTGCCCCATCCGTTGCCGTAGTCCACGCAATTGGGGACGTTGTCCCTGCAAAGGCAGTCGCCGTCGCTTGCGCACGCGCTTGCAATGCCGGAAAAGGCGGCCGCGACAAGAAGCGCGGCGAACGCGGTTTTTGCAGAAAAGCGCATTTCAAATTACCTTCACAAATTAATTTCAAGCGGGTTTTTTGCCCGTTCATTTTTTTACGTAAGTCATGGACGCGTTTTTTTCATCGCTTTGGAGTTTGATTTCGTAGGATTTTCCGGGCACGGAATTTTCCACCGCCGCAAGGTATTCGATTTCCCAGCGGTCCGCATATGTCAGCGTACACGCCCCGGTTATATTCCCCCCGTACTCAAGGCAGCTTGGGGCGCCGTCGTATGAAAAGTTTTTTCCGCCAACCGAAATTGAAGCGTTGGAAAGCGGCTCGCGGATGTCCGCGAAAAAGCTTACGTAAAATTTTGCCAGCGAATCCGGGGCTTCAACGGCAGCAAGCGTGCCAAGCCGGTTGAAATGCTTTCCCGAAGGCGAGGGAGGCTGCGGAAGCTGCGCCGGGGCAGCCGAGGGCACGGGCGTTGGCGAAAATGCGGAAGCCGGCGTTGCTGCCAAAGTCGGAGTTGCTACGGGGGCTTGGGCGGCGCCCGGGGTTTCCGGGGATTGCGCGGCGTTTTTTCCCGTTGACGAAAAGAATAGGAATGCAAGCGCGATTGCCGCAAGTGCCAGTGCGATTCCCGCCCAATTCGGAATGCCTTGGCCGCCGGCGTTTGGGATCCCTTTTTCGTTTGCGCGCGTTTTCGCTGCCATTTCGGGTGCACTTCTTACGTAAAGGGGGGTTTGCCCTTTTTTTAAGTCATCGCCTTTTGCATTTTCCGGCCCGCACGCCTGACAAGGAGGATTGCCGCAATTGCAAGCGCGGGCAAAAGCAGGGGATCGAAGTCGGGGAATTCGAATGCGGGCGCGCCCTGGCCGAAGCGCTGTATTTTGCAGGTTTTTACGTCGCCCTTCGAGTCCGTGGCGTTGAACTGGTATTCTCCGGGTTTTTGCGTGGAGAGGGACGTGATCAGCGTGTTGTTTTGGCAGACTGTTTGCGCGCCGGCCGCGGTGCCGTCGTCCAACAGGATTGCGGAAACGTTTACGCCGGCGCAGGAGGGCGAGAATTTGGAGTAGTGCCTTGCCGTTATTATCGTGTTGTTTTTGTTCGTGTTTTGCGGGCAGTCGAGTATCGTGTAGGTGCCGCAAGCTGGTGCGGGGTTGTATTCGGGGCCTATGCAGTTGCCTTTCGTGCAAGCATCGCCTTTGGTGCAGGGGTCGGAGTCGTCGCATGAGGGCTCCGTGGTCCAGCGCCATATTCCGTTCACGTTGGTGCAGTAGTTGACTATGCTGTTGCAGGACTCGGTTTTGCACAGGTTTTGCGTGGCCTGGTTGCAGTAATAGCAGTTTCCGCCGGGCAGCACGCAGTTCCCGCTTTCGTCGCAGGCGGTGGCCTTGCATATTTCGTTCGCGTCGCACCGGTTGATGGTCGAGCAGGCGGTGCCCTTGGGCTTCAATGGGTGCGTGCACAATCCGTTTCCGTTGCATTCGTCGCTTGTGCACGGGTTCGAATCCGAGGAACACGACGCGCCCGCGTCCTTGTTCGGGTGCGTGCATTGCGCTTGCGCGTTGCACACGTCCTTTGTGCATTCCTTTCCGTCGTCCGTGCACGGTTCGCTTTCGCGCACCGTCCAATTATACGGGTTGATTTGCCGCGAGCATTTCAGGCACTCGTTTTGCGGGCTTTTGCTTCCTTCCGCAACGCAGATGCCGCCGATGATGCATCCGGCTTGCACATCGTGCGAGCACACGCCGTGTTTGCAAACGTCGAGTGTGCAGTTGTAAGCGTCGGGGCTGCATGCGGTGCCGTCGGGCTTTTCCATCGCCGTGCACGTTCCCCTCACGCACTGGCTCTTGCCGCAGTCCGCCTCGGAGCCGCATTGCGCGAACTCTGCCTTTGCGCTCCAATTGGAATTGCTTTCCGCGGAGTTGCAGTACTGGCAGGGGTTGGAGGGATTCTCCTGGCCGTCTTTGACGCATTTTCCGCCAATCACGCAGAAGCCCTGTTTCGCTGCGTGCGAGCACTGGCCGGAAGAAGAGCAGAAGTCCAGTGTGCACGCCAATCCGTCGTCGGTGCATGCGGCGCCCTGCTCTTTGGCAGTATGGGTGCACAGGCCGGCCTTGCATACGTCGGTCGTGCATTCGTTTCCGTCGTCTTTGCAGGCGGTTGCATCGGCCTGTGTTTGCCAGGCGGTTTGCGAATAATCCGGCGAGCATTTTTGGCAGTCGTTCGACGGATTTTTTTCAGCGGCGCCAAAGCACGCGTTTTGCAGGAAGCAGAAGTTGGGCAAAATTGTCGCAGTGCAGTTTCCGCTGCCGTCGCAGGTGCCGGTGGTGCAGTTGGCGTCCAATGTTTTCTGGCACGCGGTTCCCTTCGGCTTGTCCTTGCAAACCCATTTTCCGCTTTCGCACACCGGGCCGTCTTGGCAGCTTGTGCATTTTGGCATAGGTTGGCACGCGGAACCGCAGCATGCGCCGCCGGGGCACGCAGTTCCGTTTTCAAGCGCGGGGTGCGCGCATTCGCCGCCGAGGCACGCATCGGAGGTGCAGGGATTGGAGTCGGGCGTGCACGGGGAGTTGTCGGGCTTGTTGCTCCAATCCGTTTGCGAAAGCGTTGGGTTGCATAAAATGCAGCCGGTTTTTTGCGTGGCGTTTTGCACGCAGCCGACGCCCGGTATCCAGCAGTTTTTTTGCGCAATGCAGCAGTCGATGTCCGATGCCGCAGGGCAGCCGGGCGGGCAGATGTAGTCGCGGGCGGCGCCCGAGCACAGGCGCTGCTGGTATGGCGTGGGCGTGGGGCCGGGCGTGGGCGATGGGGCTTGGGCGGTTTCGGGTGCGGGCTTGAAGAACAGTTCGTAGGCCGAAAAGGACACTGCGGCAAGCGCAAGGATGGCTATTGCTGCAAGCAATGCCTTTCCAAGCAGCGGGCTTTGCGGGCTTGGCCGCGGAAGCGGCTTCATAAGCAGAGTTCAAACAAGGCGGGGTTATAATGCTTTTTTCCGCGCCCGCGCATGAAAGCGCGCGGAGGCGGTCTTTGGGCCCTGTTCAGAGCATGATCAGGCCAAGTGTCGCAAGCACTGCGACCGGCCTGACGATGAAGCGCAGAAGCGAGATGAACGAGTATACGAAAAGCGCCAACGCAAGGGGAAGGCCGGATTTCATGAGCTGGAATTGGGGCAATCCCTCCATTTGGCCCCTCAGCCGCTTGATTTGCGCGTCGGTGGGCGGCTGCGCCTCCGCGCTTGCGAAGTCGCGCAATCCTGCGGCGAATTTCTGCTTGATGGCGGGAAACGCGTTGACAAGCGAGCGCTTAAGGCCGTTGGTGAGGCTGGCCTTGCTTGAATCGCCGAGCTTGTCGAAGGTCGGGAAGGATGCTTCAAGCATCGTGCGGACGGCGCCGGTTGCCTGCGAAACGGTGGTGTCGCGCATTGCATCGTAAAGAAGTTGCGCGTCTTTTTCGGTAATCATGCTTTCTATGGTCGCGTTGTCCACCTGGTAGTTGTCGACGGCGGACGCGCCCGCCTTGGCCGCCTCGCGCAGGGTTACCGGCGCCGCGTTGGCCATTCCCAGGAAAACCTTGTCGGTGAACGTGTCGTTGTTGGTCCACACGACCGCGAGGGTTGCCACGAAGGCGACTGCCGCGAAAAACGTCATCGCGTTGCCGATTGCGTACCACACCTCGGATTTGGTGGGCTTGTCTTTTTTGGCGGAAAAATACGCGGCCGATGAAACGCCAAGCGAAAGGGCGATGAACGCCGCGGCGTAATTGGGGTGGTCCCCCGAGTAAACCAGGCCCATGGCAAGCGCGGGGACCATGGTCGCCAAAAGCACGAAAACCGAGTGCATGCGCGAGGATTGGCCGAAGCCGAAGAACGAGGAGAGCGCGAAGCACAGCGAAACGCAAAGCAGGAACAAAAGGAACGCGGGGCTGTAAAGCCGGGGCAGAAGCAGGTTCTGCAGGTTCGTGAATTCGGTGAACCAATCCATGGAAAGCGCGCGCGATTCCGCAAGCAGGTAAAGCGAGAACGAGAACACGAAAAGAAGGATGGCCAGGAAGGGCAGCTTTAGCTTGAAGGCGGAGTCGAACTGGGGAAGCGCAAATTCTATCGAAACCTTCTGGGGCTGCGCGGGCAGCGGCGCGTAATCCTTCTGCTTTGGTTTTTCCGGCATTTGAATAGACCTTGTTTTGCAGTTCTTGAGGACTGCCGCAATTTAAACCTTTACAGGGCAATCAGGCGAGAATGTCGCGCACCCCGCTTTTTTCCACGATGACCGAGGTCTCGGCCTGCGACACCATGCTGCCCTTGGCGTCGTTGAGCACGGGATAGTTGTGCAGCACGCCCTGGCGCACGAGGTCGGCGAGGGCGAAGGAAATTTTGGAATCGCCAAGCCCGCTTTTCGAAAGCCACCGCCTGGCAAAGGGAAGGGTGCCGTATTCCTTTTCCAAAAATTCAAGAAGCGCCCTCGACGCGGGCAGGCGCGATTTTTTTCCCAATTGGGCGAGGGCGAAAATTTCGCAAACGCTTCCCTCGCGCACGAAGCCCTTTCCCGTTGAGGCGAAGGGCTCGACGGCGAAAACGTCGCCCTCGCGCAATACGTACGAGCCGCGGCCGGTGTTGGGGATTTCCAAGCCCGCGTGGATGCGCAATTTTTCAAGAGAATGGCCGCACAAGTTTTCAACCGGCAAAAACCCCGCAGCCCTTATCGTTGCCTCGATTGCCCCGCCGATGTCGCGGATGCTTGCGCCTGCCCTCATTTGTTCCAATGCCGCGGCAAGGGCGTTTTTGCTTGCAAAAACAAGCGTCTCATTTTTGCCGGAGGCACTGTAAGTAAAGGCGCAGTCGGCGATGTAGCCTTCGATGTGCGTGCCCAAATCGACTTTCAATACGTCGTTTTCTCCCAGGGCCGTTTGGTCGCCTGTGGGGGGCGTGTAGTGGGCGGCGCATTCGTTTATGGAGAGGTTGACGGGGAATGCGATTCCCGCGCCTGTGGCCAAAATTTTTGCCTCTATTTTTTCGCAGTAATCGAGAAGCTTCATTCCGGGGCGCGCCTCGCTGCGGGCGAAGTCCTGCACCTTGCGTGCGATCTTGCCGGCCTTCAAAAAGCATTCAACCGCATTGTCGTCCACGAATTTTCACCAATCGCTTAGGCTGCTTTGGGACTTTCCCGTCTTGAGCTGTTCCGCGTCTATTCCGAAGGCGCCCAATATTTTTAGCACCGAGGGGATTATCTGGTTGTTGACGTAGTAATCCGCGTCGTAGTCCTTTGCAAGCTCCAGTACCTGCGCCTTTTCCGAAATGGTCTTGCCGTCCTTTGTGACGACGAATTGGAGGACTGCGCCTTCGGGAATTTTTATTCCCGCCTTGCGCGCTTTCAACGCAGCGCTGACCTCGGGCGAGACTATCTCGTATGAGCCGGTCTTTTTTTGCAATTGCGTCATTATCGTGACGTCTTCAAGGGGCGCTTTTCCGGACTTCAAAAGCGCGATTGCCTCGCGGACAACCGCCACGGCTTTTTGCACGTCGCCCTCGGAAAGCAATACTTCGAGCACCTTGCGCTGGGTGTTGCGCGCGATTTTGCTCCAGTCGCGGCGCACGAGTTCGAAGCCGCGTATCTTGATTTTGCCGGACTTGTTTATGAGCGCGTATTTTTTCTTGGCCCCGGTTTCCTCCTCGCCCTCGGCGGGCTTGCCCGCGAGCTTTTTGCCGACGAAAATGCCGCGGGGGTAGAAATCTTCAAGCTCCAATTCCATCCTGCCCGGAAGCTCAAGGTTCACTTTTTTCTGGAATTCCAGCACGGAGTTTTCTTTCCCCTTTTCGTGCACCAAAAAAA
>DAHXMR010000129.1 GCA_027371655.1 Microcaldota archaeon | reverse complement strand
CAATAGTGCTGCACATCTCAAGCGAGATGGACTCCATCCTTGCGGACCTGAAGCGCGAGCACGGCGACCACCCGGCGATTGCCGCCGCGGAAAAGCAGGTCGCCGCCATGACGCAGGCCGCCGCAAGCAAGCCGGGAATGCAGCAGGCAACCGCCAAAAAGCACGTCGAGGCTGCGGACGACCTGATGAAAAACCTGCTCGCACTCCGCGAACAGGAAGGCGGCTCGTCCGGCTCAAGCGAAGCGGAAGGCGAACAATAGTTTTCCGCGCCAATTCCGGCGCGGCGGGCCCTCCGGCGTCTTGCGCAAAAGCGGTTTTTCCCGCCCCCGCGGTTTGGTTTTCGCAATTTGATTTTCGTTATTTGAATTTCGTTGAATTTGGGGTTTGTTTTCAAAATGGATCAAAAAGAAGGTTTCGTAGTCCCCGGGGATTCCATCGCGTTTTCCGAGGAATTCGCAAGCGGCGAAGGCACGTTCGAGGAAAAGGACGGAAGCGTGGTGGCAACCCGCATGGGCAAAGCATCGCTTGATGCCAAGGCGCGCTCCGCTTCGGTCTCATCGCTTGTTTCCACAGTGCCCCTCAAGGCGGGGGACCTCGTGTACGGAAAAGTGCAGGACCTGTACGACACCGTGGCGCTTGTGCAGTTCGAGCCGGCCCCCGAAAAGGGGATTTACCGCGCGGCAAGCAACACATACGCCTACCTGCGCATTTCCGAGGTGCAGCGCGGCTTCGTCGAGAACTTCCGCGATGTGCTTAGAATCGGAGACTTCGTGCGCGCGCGCATAAAAGAAGTCACGAAAATGGGAATTTACCTCACGATGATGGCGCCCGATTTGGGCGTGGTCAAGGCGTTTTGCTCCAATTGCCGCAACCCGCTTTCGTTCCGCGGCCGCATCCTCGTGTGCCCCAATTGCGGGAGCAAGGAGGAGCGCAAGACCGCGCAAAGCGGCAGGCCGTAAAACGCTTTCCAAAAATTTTGGCTTTTCTAGGGAGGTTGTTGAAGTGAAAATCGAAGTGCTTGAAGACGGAAAGGAACTTTTCAGCGTGCTCTTGCGCGGCGAAGACCTCGGGTTTGCGAACATGGTCGTTGAAAAACTGCTCGAATCCAAGGCCGTTTCGTTTGCAGCGGCGGAGTA
>DAHXMR010000150.1 GCA_027371655.1 Microcaldota archaeon | reverse complement strand
AGCGGCGTATTCGAAGAAGAATGCGATATATCCGGCAAGCGTAGTGGGTTTTCCATGGAACGAAGACGCAACGATAGGTCTCTTTCTTACTGAGCTACTTAAGCCGGTGTTGAACACGTAGTCGAAAAGTTCATCGGGCAGGTTTTCGGCACCCAATTCTTTTTCGTTTACCGTGCGGGCGATTGTGTAGTATGCCATGTAGATGGTGGAGTCGCTGAGCGTTTCGACAATCCATTCCTTGTCCCACGGCAGGGGCGTGCCCATTCCGCTGCGGCGAGCGCATGCCTTGTTTTGCAGCCATTCGATGGTGTTTTCGAATTGCAGCCTGACTTCGGCTGGCACGAGCTTCATTTCCGCAAGGCACGTGCGCACTTTCTGCTTCCACGCCTCGTCGGAGAATTTGAGGAACCACTGGTTTTCCAGTATTTTCACGTGGCACTTTGTGGTGCAGCGGCAGACCACCTCGCTGGTCGGCTCCCAGATGGAGCCGGCCTTGCCTTCCTTTTTGAGGTCGGCCGCAAGCACGTCCTTTATTTTGCTCACTTCTATTCCCGCGTATTTTCCGCAATTCGCGTTGAGCCTTCCCTTGTGGAACTCGTTCTTGTAAACTTCCTTGGTGGCGGCCTCGAGCTTGTCCTTGTCCTCCTGCGAGGTGACGCCGAGTTTTTTGCACACCTCGATTGCGGGGAATTCGCCGAAGCCCTCCACGCTTATGAGCGCCTTCGGCGCTATTGCACGCACTTCGGCGGCGTTGAGGTTGAATTCGGCAAGCAGTTTTTCGTTTTTCTTCAAGTCTTCAAGCGCGGCGTAGTCGTACGGCGCGTGCGCTGGAACGCTCATCACTACGCCCGTGGCGTTTGATTCCGAGACGAACCAGCCCGGCAAAATCAAAACCGTTTCCCCGCTTACGGGATTCCTGCATTTTTTTCCAATGAGGCTCCTGCCGCTTATGCGGCCTAGGATTTGGACTTTCTTCTGCTGGTCTGCAAGTTTTGTTGCGGCATCGTCGGAGACAATCCACGTTTCGTTTCCGACTTTCGCCTCGACGTATTCCGCGATTGGGTTGAGCCAGATGTTGGTGACCCCGAAAATCGTTTCGGGCCGCAGTGTTGCCGCGGGCAGCACCCGGCCGTCGTCGAGCGTGAATTTCAGGGCGATGAATTCCTGGGGGCTCTCGCCCTCGCCTTTGAGCCTGTCGTGGTCGCCGGTTGGGGAAAGGTCGTGGGGGCACCAGATGACCGGGTGCGTGCCTTGCACCACGAATCCCTTTTTGCGCAGGGTGTTGTACTGCCATTCGATGAAGCGCGAGTACGTTGGCGTCATGGTCGTGGTGATGAATTTGCGGCGCCAGTCGAGGGCTGCGCCCACGCGGTTGAGGTCGGCAATCCAGCGGTTCATCCAGAACGTCGCGACCTCTCGCGGGCCTTTCAGGAATTCCTTGAGCTCCTCGTCTTTGACTCCGTATTTTTTGAAAGTGGAAATCTGGTCCTTGTCGCCCTTGCGCAGCCGCTCTATCGTCCCCAAAATGGGCTCGCCGGTTGCGTGGAAGCCCTGCGTCCAAAGCACGTTGTAGCCCTGCATGCGCTTGAAGCGGGCGAACGCGTCCGTGCGCAAAAAGGAATAGGCGTGGCCGATGTGCGGGGCGCCGTTCACGTAGGGGTATGGGAAAGTGGCGAAGTATTTGGGCACGCCTTCCTTGGAGTTGGCCTCGAATATGCGCGCGTTCTGCCACTCTTTTTGCCACTTTTTTTCAATGGAGGCAAAGTCGACCTTCCGTTCCTCTTCCTGTTGCGGTTCCATTTCGTTTTTTCAGCGTTTTTGTTTTAGGGGGGAATGCAATAATATAATATGGGGAAAGCCGCCTCATTGGGGTTATGAAAAGCAAAAGCGCGCCCGCCGTGAAAACGCGTTCCGCGGGAAAGGCTGGCGGCGCCAAAAATCCCGCGCAGCCGCCGCATGCGGCCCACAATGCGAATGTTTTGTGGGAGGTTTTTTTGTTTGTTT
>DAHXMR010000140.1 GCA_027371655.1 Microcaldota archaeon | reverse complement strand
TGTGGAAATAATGCTGAATTCCAGCCAGGACTTTTTCCAATTCATGCGCGCAATCAACTACGAGTTTCCCGGCCTAATCAAGGACTACGAGTTCGTGATAGTGGAAAAGGAAAGCACGATAAACTATTTGCCGTTCGGGTTCTGAGAACCGAGCTGAGTTCGCCTATTTACGCCACGAATTTAGGAACCTTTTTAAGCACGTTACGTAACAATTGGTTCAATGTTGTATCGAGTGCGTGGCGACAAATCGTCCTTGGCGGCATACGCCGTGCCACGCGCTTTTATTACCAATTTTTTGTGAGTCAATGTCTCTTGTTAACCCGACTCAGATGCGGGTAATGATTTTCGTTGACGGCTCTAATTTAATGTATTCCGTAAAAGAAATTACTGATCGCGATAGGCGCAGTCGGGTATTGCCCTCCGATAAAGAATATCGTGTGGATTTTGAGAAACTTATTTCTGAGCTTCAGCTTCAAAATCCTAATAATTTTTTTATCCGCGCCTATTATTACGGCGCAGAAGACATACCCTTGACCGATGGTCTGAGCCCCGAGGAAAATGCCAAATTCGAAGAGCATTTGAAAGCGCAACTTAACTTCTTCTCTTTTTTAAGATCCATCGGGTTTACTGTAAGGACGGCTAAGAAAAAGAAACGCACTAACCATGCTACTGGCAAACCCATGGCCATCGAAAAAGGTGTCGATGTTTGCTTAGCCACCGAACTAATTTCACTCGCTTTCAGAAACACTTATGATTTGGCTATAATTGTTTCTGGAGATAGGGATTTTCTTGAAGCTGTCAGAATAGTAAAATCCCTAGGTAAAATAATTGTAATCGCTAGTTTTCCTCAAAATACTGCTTCGGATCTTAAAGCTGAAGCTGATAAGTACGTTGATTTGGAAGCGGTACTGAAAAAAATAGTTTCAGTTGAGTCTGCAAAGTTAATTAGCGCTCAACCGCCGGTACGTTGATGTTATTACGTTAGCAAGTACTAACGTGTCTAGGTGCATGTTTCATGAAGCTTGGTTTTGTCGATTGCGCGTCGAACCTGATGGACCCGTACGAGGCGTTTTCCAAGATGGCCGAGGAGAAGGTCGCCAACCTGTCGTCCGTGCGGCTGACGGCCTCCGACATCTTGAAAGTGCCCCTCACTGCAAAAAAGCTTCTTTCACAGGGCGCGGATGCGGCAGTGGTTTTCCTCATAATAAGCGACGAGGATTGGGCCGCGGTGAGCCTTGTGCACGAGAAGATGATTGACGTCGAGCTTGCCACGGAAAAGTACGTTTTTTTCTGCATCGTTTCGCAGGACGAGTTTTCCAACAACGAGGAACTGGAAATGCTCGTCGAATCCCGCTTCAAGACCTTGCTTGACTTGGCGGTCAATTCGCTGAACGCGCCTTCGGAAGTGTCCAAGGCAATAGGCGACGAGCAGATGGCGGGCGCGTTTTCCGCGCTTGCGGGCTTGAGCGCCGCGGTGTCCGGCCAGGAAGACGAGGGAACCGGGTCCTTGGGCGAAATGCCCTCGCAGAAGGAAGAAGACGACGTGCACTCATTGTTCTAAGGGAATTTACTTCTTGTTTTTCCGCACGTACGTGTACGCGGAAAGCACCGCCAAATAGCCCTGTGCCGCGGCGGTGATGATTTGCATGCCCTTGCCGGTGATGTCCCCCGCCGCGAACACGCCGGGCACGTTCGTGTTCCCGTTCTCGTCGCAGTCCACGAAACCCTTCGCGTTGATTGCGACGCCGAGGTTTGACGCCATCACGCTCGTGGGCACATTCCCTATATAAATGAACAGGCCATCGAGGGGCAAATCTTCCCGCGCCTTGGAATCAACGTCTTCGATAACCGCCTTTTGCAGGAATTTCTCGCCCTGCAATTCGGCAACCGTCTTGTTCAAGTGCAAAAACGCTTTACCTTCCCGAACGAGTTTGTTCACGTCCTCCTGCAGGGCTTCTTCGCCGCGGAATTCGTTCCTGCGGTGGATAACGTGGACTTCTTTTGCGATTTCCGCCAAATACAGCGCGGTTTTCAGCGCCGAGTCCCCGCCGCCGACCACCGCAACGCGCTTGTTCTTGAAAAACGGCGCGTCGCACGTGGCGCAATAGCTCACCCCGCGGCCGGTAAGCTCCTTTTCGCCCGGCACGCCCAGCATTTTCAGGCTCGCGCCCATGGCCAGGATGATGGACCACGCGGAGTATTTCTTTCCGTCGAAGGTGGTTGCCGTGAATTTTCCGTCGGGGTTCTTTGAAATGGAATCGACGCGCTCCTGCAAAACCGCCACGGGGAACGCGCGCATGTGCTCCTCGAACTTTTTGGCCAAATCCATGCCGGAAACGCTTTTCTCGCCAAGCCAGTTCTCAATCTTGGTGGTCTCCAAAAGCGCGCCCCCGAACATCTTGCCCTCGAAGACCGCGACGGACATGTTGCGGCGAGCGCCGTAAATGGCGGCGTTCATGCCCGCGGGGCCGCCGCCTATTATCGCCACGTCGTAAACGGTTTCTTCGGTGTTTTCAGCCATAAGCAAATCAATCCCGTTTGGTTTGCGCCAGTCTTTTTGTGCCGCCCGTTTTTTAATTGCGCGGCAAAAGGCTTTGCGCCTTTCCTTGTTTGGGAAAGAAATGTTTTTAAACTTTGATTGTGCTAATCAGTGTTCCCAGATAGCTGACAGGCTTAAAATGGCTATTTTTATTGCAAACCGTTTGCGGCGTTACCGTTGCGGTTTGCAATCTTGCAAGCCAAGAAAGTTTCGGCTTTCGCTTGGCTTGCAATAGTTGAAGTTTTTGAGTTTTGGATTTTGCCTTTTGCGTTTCGCTTGAAGCTTTTGTGTGCAAAGCATTTTGTGTTTTGCTTAAACCGAAGCATGGTGGCGCGCCAGGGCAATTTGTCCGCCCGTTTCGCGTTCAAAAAATAAATGATTGTCTTTGAATTTGGAGGGTGTTTTGGAAAAATGGCTGCAAAACCGCACTTGAATCTCATCTTTACCGGCCACGTGGACCACGGAAAATCCACGACTGTCGGCCGCCTGCTCTACGAGACCGGCGCATTGTCCGAAAACGACCTGCGCAAGCTCAAGGAAGAGGCCGCAAAGCTCGGCAAGCCGACTTTCGAGTTCGCATTCGCCATGGACCAGCTCAAGGAGGAGCGCGAACGCGGCGTTACGATCGACATCGCGCACCGCGATTTCAACACCGACAAGTACTACTTCACCATCATCGACGCGCCCGGCCACAAGGACTTCGTCAAGAACA
>DAHXMR010000125.1 GCA_027371655.1 Microcaldota archaeon | reverse complement strand
AACGGCGGTTTTACCGGCGGCTTTTCCACAAGGGGGAAGTAAATGTATTTGCCCACTTTTTTGAGCGCCAATCCCGGCACGATGAGCTTGCGCTCTTTCAGGAAATCTTTAGCCTTCTCCGCGTTCTGCAACGCCGTTTTCAGCGCAAGCCTTCCGGTTGCCATAATGCAGTTTTAAAGGGGGCGCGGGCTAAAAAATCCCTTGAAATGGACTTTTCCGCCTTCTTTGCGCAATACTTCGTCAACCCCATCTGCTTCCAGCGGGAATTCGCGCCCTACAACGTTTACAACACGGCGGCCTACGCCTTCTTCGCGCTTTTGGGCGCGTGGCTCCTTTTTCGGGAAGTAAAACGCGAGAAAATTTGCGTCAACGAATCGTTCCTCTGGAGCGCGGTTCCCTTCATTTTCTTCGGAAGCGCCCTGCGCGTGCTCGAAGACACGCGCCTGTTGCCAAGATGCGTTGAGCTTTTGGGCGTGCCAAACGTGCCCACGCCGTTCATGAGCCCCGGAATCTATTTGCTTGTCGCCGCAACAATCGGCGCAAGCTTCCTCCTCGCGCAACTGCTCAAGGCGCGCTTCCGCGTGCCCCGCAGCAAAACAATGCAAACAACCGGATGGCTCATGTTCTCGGCGGCTTTCGCCGCACTCGTGCTTAATGTGGGCGCCAAATTCAACCCCGTTTTCGCCCTCGCCATGATACTGCTTGCAGTTCTTGCTTTTGCAGCTTTCAATTTTGTGCTGAAGGCGCTTAAACAAAAAGAAGCCGACGCGTTTGAAAAAATCGCGTTCTTTTCGCAAAGCTTCGACGGCGCGGCGACTTTTGTGGGCACCACGTTCGCCGGCTACGGCGAACAGCACGTGGTCGGCAACGCGGTCATAGATTTCTTCGGCGGCTCCTACGCCTTTTTCGCGCTCAAAGTGGTGTTCGCGTTCGCCGTGGTGATGGTCGCCCGCAGGGAATTCTCGAAGGCGGAGGAGCAGGAGCGAAACTTCGTGCTCCTGCTTGTGATGGTAATGGGGCTTGCGCCCGGCCTCCGCGACATGCTCCGCATCGCGGCCGGGGTATGATGCTCGTGGGGCGTGCGCCACAATTTGGGTTGGGAAACATATGCCTGTGAAACTTGTCTTGTTCGACCTGGACCAGACCTTGGTAGACCTTTTTCCGCTTTACGAGCGGGCGTTCCACGGGGCTTTTTGGAAAATTTACGGCTTCGGGGGCCATTTGTCGGACGTGGATTTTGCGGGCAACACGGTTTCCGAAATTTTGCTTGACGTTTGCGCAAAGCACGGCGTCCCCCGGCGCGTTGCGCGGAAGAAGCTTAAGGCGGCGTTGGAATTTTTGCAGTCCTTTTTCCTGCGGGACCTTTCGCGCGTGAAACGCGTTCGGGCCTTGCGGGGCGTTAGGCGGCTGCTTTCTTTTTTGAAAAACAAAAACGCGGTTTTGGGGGTTGCAACCGGCGCGCCCAAGAAGGCCGCGGTTGCCGTGCTGGGCAAGGCGGGGCTTGCCTCTTTTTTTTCAGTTCTTGCTACCGGCGAAGCCGGCGGGAACAAAGAGTCGTGCATAATGCGCGCGAAACTCGATGCTGAAAAAAGGCTAGGCCGGCGGTTTGCGTGGCGCGAGGTCGTGGTCGTGGGGGATTCGCCGCGCGAGGCGCATGCGGCGGGGGCGCTTGGAGCGAGGGGCGTTGCGGTTGCGACCGGTTTCCACTCGCTTGCGGAGTTGGAAAAGGCGAATCCCGCTTTTGTTTTCGGGGATTTTTCGGATTGGAAAAAGGCTGGAAAAGCGATTCTATCCTGACCGGAGCGGCGAAGGGTTTTTTGGGGAGCTTCCTTTCCGATTAGGGTTATATTTTGATTACCTTGTCGCACAGCTGTGCGATTTCCGCGCGGACTTCCGGGGGCGTGCCTTCAGCAAGCGAGATGAGTATTCCGCTTATGGAGTTTAGCCTTGCCTTTGTGAGCACGAAGTGGATGAAGCGCGCGAGGCTGGTTGCGTCGTTGTACATGAGGAACGTGGTGATCGAGTCCACGAATATGAAGCGTTTTCCGCTTGTTTTTTCGAAGGCCTTCTGTATTTCGAGGGACACCGTGGTGAGGTCGCTTGTTGTTTCGAGGAACACCACGTTTTCGGGGGCGGTTTTGCCCTTGGCGCTTGTTGTCAGGCAGTCGAGGATGAGCGTTTTTTTGATGGGAATGCCGTTTTGCCCGTAGAGCGCCGCGAGGTTTTCGTACGGCCTGCTTGCCGAGAGTATGATGCCGGTTTCCCCGCGGTCGGTCATTATCTTGGTCGCGGCAAGCCCCGCGTCCAGGGCTTTTTCCGCGCTGGTCTCGATGAGGGCGATGCCGCCTTCGGGCAGGCTTTCAAGCTCCTTTTGGAGGATTTTCGCGTCAATCATTTTCGGGCAACTCACGGAGAGGCAGGGTCATTTTACGGCTATTACTTCGTCGGCGCGCAGTGCCACGTCGCGTATGAACTGCTTTTGCGCGAGGTCACGGGCTACGTTGAACACGATGGTGCTTGTGGAAACCCCGCCCTCGCGCTGCCTCACCGTGCGCACGAGGAATTCGGAGAAGCGCAGGGTTTCGGAGAGGGGCTGGTATAGTGCGATCGTGGTGATGGAGTCGATGAACACGAAGCGCTTCCTGCTTTTCAGCGCGGCAAGGGACGTGTAGATGGCGCGCACTATTTCGTCCACGTCCATTTTGCTTGAAACGGGGACGCATAGGCCGGTTTTTTTGCCTTTTTCCCCAAACGGCCGCGGTTCGCTGAACGCCTCGTCGCGTGTTCCGCTCCGTAACGGAGAGTCCGCGCCTTCGACCCCACGGCCCGTGGCTTGAGTCACAAAACCGTGCTTTTGATTTGCAAGCCACGAGCCGTGCCGCGGCCGTTCGTTTCCGCACGCGCTTGCCGCGTCAACGATGACGAGTTTTTTGGTGTCTATGCCCTGCTGCTGGAACAGCAGGACTACGTTGTTGTAGGGCCGCTGGAAGCTGACGTATACGCCTTCGAATCCGTCCCGCACAAGCTGGCGCACGGAGTCCGCGTTCGAGCCGAAGTAGCCCTCGGTGGGCACTTCGACCATGATTACCGCGCCCTGCCCGTGGCGTTTTACCGCGTTGATGAGAGTGTTTTTGTCGTCCATGGCGTTGCACCCGTTGTGGTTGTCTTTGCATTGCGTTTTCTTTTTAACCCTCTTATTTTTCCCATTTTTCCAGCGGCTTCTTTTTGGCCCCGAATGCCTGCGTGTGGTGGGTGTGTATGAGGCCCGCGAAGTGCGAGCCGTCCTTTGCCTGCCATTTGCCCAGGGAGAGTTCCATTGGGAATTCCGTTCCGTCTTTTCTCAATCCCGTGTATTCGACTGTTTTTCCGATAGTTCTGCTTTCGCCGGTTTCCACCGTGCGGCGCAGGCCGTCCTTGTGGCGCTTGCGGAAGCGCTCCGGCATGATGAACGTGAGGTCTTTTCCCAGCGCCTCGTTTTCCCTGTAGCCGAATTTTTTTTCGGCGGCCGCGTTCCAGGATGTTATTTTGCCTTCGGGGCCTATGGTGATTATCGCGTCGTCCACAAGGCCCAGCACGGCCTGCAGGCGGTTTGCGGTTTCGCGCAATTCCGTTTCTGCTTCGTCCTTTTCCCGCAGGGCGCGCCTGAGGTCGTCCGCCTGCTTCTTGAGTTCGGGCGCCGCCTGCTTCATCGCAAGCCTCATGCTCACGAGGATGCGGTTGAAGGAGCGTGAGAGCTCGCCTATTTCGTCGTCTCGTTCGCTGCCTTCGGTTTCTCCGCCGGGCTTGCCGAGGCTGAGGTCTTTTGCGATTTGGGCGAGCCGTTTTACCGGCTGCGTGATGCTGCGGGATATTGCCACGATTGCGATTGCGGAAACAACGGCCAAAAGCGCGGCCAGCCCAAGCGCCCGCGCTTTGAGGGCTTCAATGGGCGCGAATGCCTCCGCCGCGTCGATTTTCACGGCGATGCACCAGTTTTTGCCAAGCTCTTTTGCCATAAGCTTTTTGGAGAACGAGCCGAGGATGGGCACGCCGCGGTAGTCGTCGTAGGCGCCGAAGTGCGAGCCGTTTGAAAGGCAACCGTTTATCCCCGCGGTGTCTATCTTGCGGGAAAGCACATCGGAGTCGGTAAGGTATTTTGGCTTGGTAATCGCGGTCTTGTCCGCGCCCACGAGGAATACGTCCCCGGTTTGCCCTATGACATTCGCTGCGGTTACCGTGAGCGCGTTGAGGGTTTCGAACGTGTATTTTGCCTGCAGCACGCCGCTTGGCGCAACGCCGGGCCGCGGGTGCACGGGGACCGAAATGCTGTACGATGCCTTGCCGTTTTCCGCCTTGAACGGTTCGCTCAACTGCGGCGTTCCCGCTATTGCCCCTTTGAAAGTTCCGTCGTTTGAATAGTCCCTGCCTATTTGCGTTCGGTTCGAGGACGCGAGCACCCTTCCGCTGCGGTCGAGGTAGGAAAGCTCGTAGTGCTCTGGGTTGGACGCGTGTTCCTCGTTAATTTCCAATTGCACCGCCGTGATGTCGCTTTCGTTGGCGAAGTGGTGCTTGTTTTCGGAGAGGTCTGCAAGCGATTTGATTTGGTTTTGGAAGTGCTCCATCACCTGCATTTCTATGAGCTGGGAGTTGGAGCGCAGGGTCTTGAACGTGGCATCGCGAAGCTGGTTGTCCGCGGCGTTCAGGCCCAGCGCGCCGAGTGCGGCAAGCGACGCGAGTTCCAGCGCCAGAAAGAGCGCGACCAGCTTGGTTTCAAGGTTCATGTTTTACCGCTTTTTTTGCCCGGTTTGTTTTCCGCGCGAGGGGGATTTTTCCGGCGCGCTTGAGCCGTCCATCCTGTTTATCATTATTATCGAGCCCGTGGTTTTTCCCTCGCAGTCCTTTATGGTGCTCCCGCTCATGCGGCCCACGACAAGCTTGCCTTCCTTGGATGTGAATTCCAGTTCGTAGGGCGCAATGGGGAATCCCGCAACCCGTTTTGCATAGTTTGCGATGGCCTTTGCTTTCGAGAGGGGCGGAAGGAACGGGAGTTCGGAAAGCTTTTTTCCCATGAGCTCGTCTGGCGAGTAGCCTATCCAGTCGTTCACCCGGGGGTTTGCGTCGGTTATCCTGCCCTGCGTGTCAAGCAGCACGATTACTTCGGGGGAGAGGTCGAATATTTGCCTGAATTTTTCCGAGCTTTCAACGTGCTTGGCTTCCACAAGTTCCTTTTGTTTTTTGAGCTGGGGCGCCGTCTGCAGCATTGCGAGCTTCAGGCTGGCGATGGTGCGGTCGAATGCGCGCGCCAGGTCCCCGATTTCGTCTTCGGAGCGCTTGATTTCGGGGGCTATTTCGGCGTCAAGCTTCCCCGTGCTTATCTCGTTTATGGCCCCGGTGAGCGCTTCGATGGGCGAAGCTATCGTGCGCGCGAGTATCCACGACGCGGCGATTATCAAAAGCGCGGTTGCGACAATCAGCGAGAGCAGTATTGTTGCAAGCGATGCTATTGGCGCGAAGACCGCGGCCCTGTCGGATTCTATCACAAGCGTCCAGCCCTTGCCGGGAATGCAGACGGCGGAGCCGAACACGCGTGCGCCCGCGTCGTTTGCGTACTCGCCGGTGAACGAACTGTTTTCCTCAAGGCACTTGCGCACGGGAACGGTGTCCACGGGCATGAACAGGTAGTGCCGGTTCGCTTTGTCGCTGTAGGCCGTGTGGAAAATCATCCTCTTGCCACTGTCCACGATGAAGGTTTCCGTTTTTTCCGACCGGCGTTCCGGTTCGATTGCGGCGTGTTCCTCCGGCCCGGTTCCCGCGACGATTTCGTTTATTTTCGTAACATTGAAGACGTCGACGATCACGCCCATTGGCCTTGCGCCCGTCCGCGAGACCAGGGGCGCGGAGACGATGATGGATTCGTTGAGATTGAAGTGCTTGTGCTCCTCGGAGGTTACCTCTATGTCCGCTCCAAGCTTTCCTTTTAAGAAGTATTCGTCCTTGCGTTCGTCCATTCCGACTTCCGCCGGTTCGGTGGAGGCGAGGATGGTTCCGTTGTTGCCAATCACGAACACTCCCACGATGCTTGGGTCCAGGGGCCTCTTGTTCAGCGCAAGATGGGCGTTCAACGCGAGCGTTGCGTTTGCGGCGTCAACGCCGGCCTGTATTTTTTCGGCGGAATCGCGTATGAACCCGTCGGAGGAGAAGTCGATTGTGCGGGTTTCAAGCGAGTTCAAGTAGGTGAGTATCTGGTCTTCCTTAGCTTCTCCAAGAAGCCGGAAGTCGGAGGTTATCTGTTCGCTAAGCGCGTTTTTCGCGGTTTCGAACGAAACGTAGCCGGTGAAAATCAGGGGGATGATTCCCACCGCGAGGAACACCGCGACTATCTTAAGGTTGAGGCTCAAGCGCATTTTGTTTTTCGTCCCCCGGGTTGCCGGCGGTTTTGCCGCCGCCTGCGCCAAGCGCGCTTTTGCGCCGGCATCTTTTCCGGCCGCAAAAAAGTTAGTGGCCGTTTCCTTGCAGGATTTCGCCCGCGCGCGCCTTGAAGCGTTCCGCGTCCTCTTTTTTCAGCACGCCCTGGCGCATTAGGTCGTCTATGTAGGTGGTGATGCGCGTTTTGGTCAGCCCCCGGGCCGTGATTTCCGCGAAAGCCGGCGCGCCCATGGGGCCCAGGAACGACTTGAATTCGGTTTCGAGCCGTTCCTCCGCGCTTTCTGCGACCTTGCGCGTGGTGCCAAGCGTCACGCCCTCGTATCCGGCAAGGGGTTCGCCTATGACAAAGCCGCTGCTTGTGATTTCGTAGCGCCTCAGGTCCTTGCTGTGCCCGCTTCCGCGCTGCTTGACTATGTTGAGCACGCTGCCGAGGGTGCCTTCGACTTCGAAGTACCTGAGGGAGAGGATGTTGTCGGTCGAGGTCGAAATCTGGGCTTCGGAAAGCACGGAGAGGCCGGTGAGCGCGTTTGTGGTTACCGTAAGCAGGCTTGTCGCGCCGTGCACTTTGAGGCAGCTGTTGATTCTCCTTGAAAATGACGAAAAGTCGTCCTGTGAAAGCCCGATGGACATGGAGGAGAGCGAGTCCACCACGCAGCGCCTGATTTTTTTCGCGGACAGCAGCCGGCAGATTTCGACGAGGTGCTCGTCGCAGAGCTTTTCGTCGGCGTGGATGCAGCGCATGGTGAGCAATCCGGATTTCTCGTATTTTTCCAAATCCCAGCCGAACACTTTCGCGTTGCGCACGACCTGGTCGCGGCTTTCCTCGAAGCCGATGTAAAGCCCGGCGTCGCCGTTTTGCAGGCCGTCCCACAAAAACTGCAGGCACATCACGGTCTTTCCGGTGCCCGTTGCCGCGGAGACGAGCGTGCTGGAGCCCCTGATGAGGCCGCCGTAAAGCATCTCGTCCAAAACCGCGTTTCCCGTGGAAATCCGCTCGGTGGTGGCGGCAAAGTTCATGCGCACCGGGATTTTAGGGAAAAGCGTTATGCCCCCGTCGGTTATCTTGAAGAAGTTCTCCGCGCTTGTGTGCTTGCGCCCCCGCACCTTGACCAGCTGCAGGATGCGCTGGCTCACGCCCCGCTCCTTTGCGTAGTCCATGCGGATTATGGTGTCGGAAATGAATTCCTCCACCCCGAAAATCGAATACTTGCCAGGGTCCTTCGCCTCGCTTATGAGAATGTTTGTGCAGCCCAATGCCGCAAGGGACGTGCCCAGGTCGAAGATGAATGCGCGGATTGCGTGCTTGTCGTGCATTTCGTACGCAAGCCCCGTGATGGAGTCTATGCACAGGCGCTTGGCGTTGCACTTGCGCACCTCGCGTTCGATGACCGAAATCACCTTCGCGGTGTCAAGGCAGTGCTCCTTGGTCTGGCATTCCTTCTCGAACGCGCCCTCGCGCAGGTCTATTATCTTGAGCCTCTCGCTTTCAACCGCGGCGCGGTCGTAGAAATCCATCGCCTCCAAGTCCTTCACGGACTTGAACAGCGGCTCGGTGAGCGCGATGTAAAGCCCCCTCTCGCCTTCTTTCACGCCCTGGAAAAGCCATTGGAAGGAAAAAATGGTCTTGCCCGTCCCGGAAGGCCCGGCAAGCAAAACCGTGGAATTGCGCGGCAAGCCCCCGCCCAAAATGCCGTCCAATTCGCGAATGCCGGTGGAAGAACTTAGCATAACCGGAAGCAATTTCTCTCCCGCAGGCTTCGCCCGATTTTGCGCGGAGCCGCCTTTTTTGGAAACGAGTTTCGATTTTTTCATTCCGCAGGAAAAAACGGTTTTCCCGCCTTTAAAACTTGCGATTCCCCATTGCGCTGCGCCCGATTCAATGAACGAACACGGGTCGCGGAATCCGCGGCTTTTAAGATACTTCGGCTGCGGTCGAAGATTTGCAAGCTTCGCTTGCAACCGAGCCGAGGAGCGACCCGAATTTGCAATGTGCGACCCGTG
>DAHXMR010000092.1 GCA_027371655.1 Microcaldota archaeon | reverse complement strand
CGCGGGAATGCTTGCTGGAAGAAGCGGGGACTGGTGCCAGGACAACGGCTCCGCGTACGGCGGCGGGGCATGCGCAGCGCAGGACTGGTACTGCCAAGGCTCGCCGGGCACGATGTATGTGAACAGCTCGGGCGTCATCGTTCCCGGAAACGGCGGGGTTGACACTTGCAGGGGTGCTTACAGCGAGAACGTTTCGTATTATTACTGCGGCGGCCGCGGGGACAACCGCCTTAAGCAGGTATTCAAGTCCAAAGTGCAGAACGACGGCTCGCTTGGAACTTGGACAACAGAAGCGCAGCAGCTTCCGTACACCACGCAGTACGGCACAAGCGCCGTTGCCACAATCGGAGGGAAGACTTACGCGTATTACATCGGCGGGGTCGGAGTGAATGTTTCCAATCCTCCAAGCTCGCCGGCTTGGTGGGGCGGGAGCGTTTTGCGCTCGGAAATAAGCGGCGCGGACGGTTCGGCCGGGCCGTGGACTGCTTTGGCGAACCTGCCCACGGGCTTGAGCCAGCCCGCTGCAACGGTGGCTTCGCTTGGCGCAAGCACGCAGTTCATTTACGTTCTTGGAGGAAGCAACGAGACGCGCACCAATTCCAACGAGGCGAGGGTGTGGCGCGCGCAGATAAATCCCGCGGACGGCTCGCTTGGCGCGTGGACGGAGTCAACGCCGCTTCCAAATTGGCTGGCTAACACGGCCAGTTTTTCCGCCGCCAACGATTCGGGAACGGTTTTCGTTTACGCCGTCGGCGGCTCGGGGCCAACCGGCTGGCAGAATAAGGTGTGGCTTACATCGGTGCAATCCGACGGGTCGCTTGGAAACTGGTCGGAAACTTCCGGCTTGCCAAAGGCAATCGGCACCCCCGCAATTGAAGTTGCAACTGTGGGAAGCGCCAGATATGTTTACGTGATTGGCGGGTTCACAAATTCAAGCGGCGGAGTGGACGGCAATGGCCGCACCTACCGCGCCCAAATAAACGCCGACGGCTCCCTTGCAGCATGGCAGGCGGATTCACCAATCCCGTTTGCCCTCATATTACAAACCGGCGCAATAACCAGCAGCCCGTCGGGAAGCCTTGTTGCCCACGTGATTGGCGGCACGCACAATTCGACTTACATTCCGGTCGGCGAGGTTTGGCAGGCAAGCGCGTCAAGCTCTCTTGGCAACTTCACCGCCGAACCGCAATTGCCCGTCGCTATTTACGGCCAGTCGTCGTTTGTTGCAAACTTTGGCGGAAGCCAGTACGTTTACACAATCGGCGGGGCCGGCGGAATCCCGAATTATTGCGGCCAGGACCCGCTTTCGTATTCGGCGGCATGCGGCCAGAACGCCACGTGCCCGTCGGGCTCGTATTTGCGCGCCCCCTGCTCGCTTTTCTGTTCGAACGCCACCTCCGGCGTGTCGTGGAGCGGTTCGGGCATGTGCCAGGCGTGCACTCCCGACTGCTATGGAGGCCCTGCATTGCAGTTCACCGGCTTTACCTCGATTGCGTGCGAGTCGCTTGCCGCGGGCAACACGAGCGTTGCAACCGCGCGCTTCCTCGTCAACGGCAGCGCCAACTGCACGAGCGGAATGGTGGGCGGCAGCGTTTATTTGAACGGCACCAACCTTTCCGGAGTCACGGTGGTTTCCGACTGCGGCGCGGGCTTGTGGAGGATAAGCTTCCCCAGCACCGCCAACGGCACGTACGGCGTCTTCGCGTTCGAGAACGGCAACGAGACGGTAAACGCTTCGTGTTCCACGACCAAGTACGTCATTTCCACGCACGCGGAATCGCCCGACTTCAGCCTGCTTTTGCTGCCCGTTCTCGCAGTGGGCGCATTGCTTCTGGCAAGGCGGCGCAAGGGTTGAGTTTTCCGCGATTTTTTTTGTTTTTGTTTTGTGAAAGTCGCGTTATTGTTTGGCGTTTTTTCTTTGGCGTTCAACCAGACCTTTCTTTTTTTCTAAAAAAGAAAGGGGTGGTT
>DAHXMR010000085.1 GCA_027371655.1 Microcaldota archaeon | reverse complement strand
CGCTGCGCGCAACTGGGAAAGCTTGTGGAGGATTTTGCTTGCCGTGGCGTCTTTCACGCTGCACGAGTTGATGACGACTACGCCGGCTTGGGCTTCCGAGGCGCAGAAAACCGCTTTCGGGAGCTTTTCTGACAAAATTTCGCGGATGCTGTCGCTGTCGGCCTTGTTGTAGGTGCACCCGTAGGTTTCGATGAAAATTTTCACAGGAATATCACATTGTTGCCCCAAAAGCGGGGCGGGCGGCGTTCGTGCGGGGCTTTCGGGAGGCTGGGGCGGAAACGCGCTTTTAGCGCGAAACCGCCCCAAACTCACAAGTTAAAAAAGTTGGTTTGCACAAATAATAGCAAGCTCTCTTTCTTTTGGCGCCCGAAACGCGTTATTCGCCGAAAGGTTTTTGGGCTCTTCAAAAGTTTAAACGGTTTCGATTGCGAAAAGAGGTTGTGTTGAACATGAAAGCAAGAACGATCACCAAATGCGAACGCTGCGGAAAGGAAGCTCACCTTCTCGAAGGATGCCTTACCTGCGGCAAGAAGGTCTGCCACAACTGCGAGAAATCCAGCCGGCTTTCCCGCAAGATCCAGAAGGGCGAGCGCAAGGTCATCTGCAAGACGTGCTGGACCACGCCCGCAAAGCGCACCAAATACAATTCGGGCTGAAAACCGCCCAAACTATTCTTTTTTTCCATTCCCGTTTTCGGGCTTTTCTTTCCCTTGTTCAGCCCGCGCCGGCTTCAGGCAAGCAAAGGCAGGGCGAATGCGGCGAGGGTGAAGATTATCCCAAGCAGCATGGGTAGGGTGAGGGAGGAAACGCGTTCCTCGAACAGGAAGCTTGACGCGCCTGCAAGCCAGTAGCCCGGCTTGAAGACGACCTGCGAGACGCCCGCGCTGCCCAGCGTGCGCATCTGGCGCACCGCCTGCACCTTGCGCACGTCGGCAGAGCTTGAAAGGATGAATATCGCAAGCCACGACAGGAGAAACACGAGGATTGCCGAGCCGAAGCGGAATTCGAACTGGACTACAAGCGCGCCTGCGGCGAACAGCGCCGCGGGGTAAACGAAATCCACCTTGGCGCCGTTGGCGTTTTCCGCCTCGAACTGCTCGTAGGCGGCCTTCGAGCGCACGGCAACTTCCCGCGAACCGCCGACAAGCGGGGGGTTGACCGCCTGCAAGTCGAAGCCACGGGCCTTTGCTTGGGCAAGTTTTCCGCACACGCGCCTGTTGAGCGCCGCCGCGTTGGCCTCAAGGCCGAAGAAGAACACCGCCAAAAGCAGGGGTGCGACGAAAAAAACGCTTTGATACGCGGTTTCCGCAACCGCTCCCGCT
>DAHXMR010000052.1 GCA_027371655.1 Microcaldota archaeon | reverse complement strand
ATGAATATCGTTGCATTCTGGCCCGGGGTGTATTGCGCGCCCCAGCAGTTGGGGCCGTTGCATTGGGGCCAGGCGTCGAATGCGACTATTTGGAACCCTCCGAACGAGGTGTCGCAAATGCCTCCGGTTGTGCACACTTGGGGCTGCACGTTGATGAACCCGGTTGGCCACTTTGTCAGCGGCACTCCGCCTATCGAGAAGTTCTGCGGGTAAAGCGTAACGTTGCCCGTGCCGTTCGTGCCAAGCGTTGTGCCCACCGCCGTGTTGTTTTGCAGGACTTTTTCGCCCATTCCGGGATTGAAGTTGGAAATGCGCGGGAACGTCAGCGTTGCGCCGGCTCCTATCGGCAGGCCGGAGGTGTTTGTGACCGAGGTGATGTTGACCAAAACCGCGGAGTTTGGCGAGATTTGGAACGAGTTGGAGCTTCCTCCGCCAACCGCCTGTATTTGGGGGAAGAAGTTGAGGTTGGTGCACTGGAACCCGCTTGGGACGAGGTCGGAGTTGCCCTGGTAGGTCACGTTGATGAGCATGAAGTAGAACCCGCTCCACGTGCACGTGGCGTTGTTGGCAATGCCGACCGACAATGTCGCCTGGCCGTTTTGGTCGCTTGTGCCCGGCGTCAACGAAAGGCATGCGGAAACGTCTTTGCCCGACTGCTCGGAGCGCGCTTCCTGTATGGAATTGAATTGCACGCCCTGCGCTCCCTGGCTGGTTTTGACGTCGTTGACGAAGCCGTTGAACGTGGTGGTGCCGTTGCAGGCGCTGCCCTTGGGGCCTCCGCCGCTTTCCCCGCCCGGGCCGCCGGGTCCGCCGGAGCCTCCGGGGCCGCCCATTCCGCCTTCTCCGCCGGAGAACAGGAATCCTTCGACGTATTTGGTCATGAAGAACGCGCTTCCGCGCACTTGTTCGCCGCCTATCGTCGCGGTGATTTCAGCGAGGTAGGGCCCTATAGTGCTGCTTGGAATCGTGATGGTGACGGTTCCAGTGGCATCGTCCTTGGTGAATGCAGGGCCCACTATTGCGGTCTGGCCCGTGCCAAATTCAAGGGGCGTGAGCTTGGTCACGTTGGTTATCGTGATCGAACTGGTGGGAACGTTCGCGTTGTTCGACAGGTTGAAAGCTTTCACCTGGAACGTTGCATTGTCCCCGGGCGAGAACACGGTCATGAAGTCGAATCCGCCGCCGATGTTGGATACCGGCGTTGCCTTGAGCTGGTAGCGCTGGACCGCGATGAACCCTTCGGCGTTTGCGGTGCCCGCGCCGCCTCCGAGGGAGAGGTTGACGCGCACTCCGAAGTATCCCGATGCATCGGGCGCGGTGAAGTTTATTGCGCACACCGAGGTCGAGGATTCCATTCCGGTCAGGTTGGTGTTGTTCGCCGCAATCGCAACGCTTGAGCCGTTGGACGCGTAGTAAACGTCATACACCTGGGTTGCCGAGCAGTTGACCTGGCTTGCCGTTGCGCCGTTTGTCGCGCCGGTGAGGATAGTGCCGTCGCTAAGGTTGTAGACAAGCGCGTTGAGCCTTACGGTTCCGCCGGGCTTGAATGCTTTTCCCTGCTGGAAGGGGTCGAATGAGAATTCCTTTTCCTCGGAAAGCGTTGCCGAGAGGGCTTTCACGTTGAACGATGAGAACGTTTCCACCGTGGTGGAGTCGACCGATGCCAAAACGCGCACTTCGTACGTTCCGGTAACGATTGTTCCGGCGAACGTGTTGTTGTATTGGCCCGGGCTTTCGGCCTGGTTTGCCGCAGGCAGGGACACTGAGTAGGTTGTCCCGTTTGGCGCGGTGACTTGCGCGGTTACCGTGGCGTTTGTCACGGGGTCGCCGGAAAGCGTGCGCACTTTTGCGAGAAGCACCCCTGTTTGCGTCGGGTAGAAGTTCGCGGTGATTTCATCGGACGTGGTCTGCGTGTTTATCGCAATCACGTATCCGGAGCGGATGTTGAACACGAGCACTATTGCGCCGCGCTCCACCAAAAGCGCGTATTGGCCCGATGCCGTGCCCGAGGGCGCGGTGATGTTGAATAGCATCACTCCGTTGGAATCGGTAATTGCCGAAAGGTTGGATACTATCCACGTCGTCTGTTCCTTGCCCATGTCCGCGAATATTTTCGCGTCAAGGGCGGTTCCGGATACCGGCGAGCCGGTGGAGTCGAGTGCTGTCACCTGCACGGTGAACGTTTCGCCCGCGGAGAACGGGGGGAGCTTGGATCCGGCGAACGAGGCGTTGCCCTGGGAAACGTTTGTAACGAAGAAGGGGAATTGCTTGGAAACGTTGTCGGCGGACGAGGCGACGGTGAGGTTGTGCTCGCCCCTTGCCGCGGCGGCGGTTGCAAGTATCAGGAACGAGCCGTCGGCGCCCGAATTTGAGTAGTTTGAAAGCGTTCCGTCAACGCTGACGGTGACGTTCGAGCCGCTTATCGCGCCTGTGAGGTTGGAGTTGGAGAACAGGTTTCCAGTTACCGCAATCGTGCCCGAGGGGGAGGCGCGGAAGGGTGCGGAAACGTTCATCACTGCCGCGGCAGAGAAGGAGGCCGCGAAAAACGCGAACAAGACGAACAGCAGGATAACGCCCCTGCGGCAGCTGAAACACTCCATTTGCCTATCTCCCCTCCACTTGGATATATAAGCGCGAGTCCTCCCAAATGGCAACCGAAACAGGCGACTAAGGTAGAAGTGATTGCCCACATACTCTCAAACTTCGAGGGTATAAATAACTTTTCCATAAAAAAGCTCTGGATATTATATAGTGCGGCAAAACTGTTAGTGCGCGTGGTGCGGCGCGGGCAGTGCCTGCAAAAAATTTCTTTCGGGTGGAAAAGAAATGGCTTTGAAAGTCTTCAACACGCTTAAAGGCGAAAAGGAGGAATTCGCGCCCCTGCAAAAAGGCAAAGTTGGGATGTACGTTTGCGGCATCACGCCGTACGACTACTGCCATTTGGGGCACGGAAGGTGCTACACGGCATTCGACACGATCCGCCGCTATTTGATGCACTCGGGTTTTGAAGTCGAATTCGTGCAGAATTTCACGGACATCGACGACAAGATAATCAAGCGCGCAGGCGAGCAGAACAGGGACCCGTTCGAATTGTCCGCGTTTTTTTCGGAGGAATACTTCAAGGAGGCGGACGCGCTGGGCATCATTCGCGCCGACGTTTACCCCAAGGTCACCCGGCACATTCCGGAAATAATTTCCCTGGTCGAAAAGCTCGCTGCAGCGGGTTTTGCGTACGCCGCGGGCGACGGGGTGTATTTTGACGTAGCAAG
>DAHXMR010000038.1 GCA_027371655.1 Microcaldota archaeon | reverse complement strand
TGTTGAGGATTGAAACGTCGATTTTGTCGGGGAACACGGTTCCCGGGGGCACGATGCGCACGCGTATTCCGATTGCGCCCGCCTTGAGGTACGCGGTGTAAACGCCTTCGCGCACCAGCTTGACGGGGTCCCCCGATTTTTTGAGGAATCCCGCGCGCGCGGTCAGGGTCTTGGCCTTTCCGCCTTTTCCCACGACCTTTCCGGCAATGCGGATTTCGGCGCCTATTGCGCCGGATTCCATGATTTCCTGGAGCGTGAACCTGAGGACCTGCTTGACATTGCCGCGCAGCTCGATTTGCTTGCCGATTTTTTCGGCCACAAGCCTTGCGTCAAGCTGCGGGTTTTCCACCTCGATGACGTCGAGTTGGGGGTTGTCTATCGCGTAGTCGCGGGAAAGCTCCTCGCACAATTCGCGAATCGAGCTTCCGCGCTTGCCGACCACCATTCCGGGGCGGCGGATGAAAAAATCGAGGAAAAGATAGTCGAGGCGAAAGAGGAGAAAATCAAGCAGGCTAAAAAGCCCCGCGCGAAAAAAGCCAAAAAGGCCGAAGGCGCTGACGAGGCGAAGGAAACCGCGGCCGAAGGGAAAAAGGAAGAGTAAATCGTTTTGAGTGGGATGCTTATGGCAATAATCAAGAAAACCGACCTGGTTGCGATGGACGCCAACGCGCTTTCGCAGAAGGAAACCGAGCTGGAATTGGAAATCCTTTGCGACCGCGATGAGTTCGTCGTCCTTCAATCCCTCGACGACGGTGACCAGCTTGTTGAAGCGCTTTTTCGTGGCGTAAACGCGCAGTTGGCGCGTGGTCTCCTTTTCAATCGTCTGGCAGGCGCAGATTTCCTTCGGCAGCCCGCATATTTGGCAGATTTCGGACATGTATTGAAACTCTTTTCCCCAATTGGTTTAAATTGCTTTTGAATTTGTTGCTCAGGCTTTCGAGGCCTTCCGTTTAGAGAGAATCATCTTTATGCGCGCGCGCAGCCTGCGCATTTCGCGGTATTTTCCCGGGTTTGAGGGCTTTCCGGCCGTTGCTATCGCGCCCTTCTCGCGGCGGATTTCCAATTCCAGCTCGGTTTCCTTCTGCGAAAGCGCGTTGGCGTCCATCGCA
>DAHXMR010000264.1 GCA_027371655.1 Microcaldota archaeon | reverse complement strand
CCAGAAGATGAGCAAAAGCCGCGGCACCCTCATAGGCCTTGAGGAATTCCTGTCGAAATACCCCGCGGACTATTTGAGGTACTACTTCACGGCAATCACGCCCGCAAGCACGAGCGACGCGGACTTTTCGTGGAAGGAATTCCAGTCCAAGATAAACAACGAGCTTGTGGACTCGTACGGCAATTTCTGCTACCGCGTGCTGTCGTTCGTCAAAACGAAATACGGCGGGGCCGTTCCCCAGCCCTCCGCGCAAACGGGCGCCGACACGGAGTTCTCCAAGAAACTGGACCAGTTCCCGCGCACGATAGAAGGCGAACTTGAGGAAATAAAATTGAAGGACGCGCTGGAAAAGATAATGCTGTTCTCCGCGGAGTGCAACAAGTACTTCAACGACCGCGCGCCGTGGAAATTGCTGAAGGAGGGGAAAAGCGCGGAGGCCGCTACCGTGATTTACAACAGCACCAAGGCGGTCTACTCCCTGTCGCTGCACATGTACCCGTTCCTGCCTTTTTCAAGCGCGGAAGTGTTCAAGCAGCTCGGAGTCCCCGAAGGGGCAAAAACCAAATGGGGGGACGTGTCCGCGCTAAAGCCGGGCCAGAAGTTGGGCGAGCCGGCGATTCCATTCGCAAAGCTCGAGGACGAAGCGATAGAGCGGGAAATAAAAGACGTGGAAGAGAAAAACGCGAAGTAAAAACCCAACTATTTCGCGCCAATATCTGATTTTTTGGGATACACGACCCCAACAATCATATATGTTGGAAAAACCGAGTGCGAACCCACAATAAAATAGCAATCGGGCTTTCCAGCAAGCAAACCCATCATTTTCTCACGCACTTTTGCTTGCACCTCGGCCTCATTCGCGTATTTTCCCTTTTTGTGGTAATCCTCGCAATGGCGGTACAGTTCACCGACTTCCCAGTCTTCGCACAGCATACGATGCTCGCGGCCTGAAACGTCGTCTTTGAAGACGTATTGATACTTGTATGCGGGAATTTCAAGTTTAACCGCGCTTTTGCCATTCAAAGTTTGCTGAGCCTGCTTGTAAACCTGTTTTTCGTATTGCTGGTTGTCCATCGGGAGAAAATCGACCACCTGCATCGGTTTTACTGCGCCAAGTGATTTGATTTTGGGGCCGTTTGATTCCAATTCCTCTATCGTAGTAACGCGGTTTCCCAACAGCCCGTTAATTTGCGCGTAAGGCGCCTCGCCCAGAACCCGTATCGTTTCCCATTTTACTTTCCTGCGTTCCGGGCGGTAATCCGACGGTTTCTCGGATTCCAGCTCGTATTCAATCCATTGTTTTTTCTTGAAGCGGGTGGCCTGCTCCTTCCAAAAGGCTTCCCACGGAACGGGATAAATCCTGCGCCACTCGCCCTTATCTGTCAAAGACCCACGGCTGAAGCCGTGGGCTTGTCTGCATTTCAGGCAAAAGCCCAAACGTTTTCCACGGTGCGCCCTTTCCCCTGTTTGAAAAGCAGGGGCTTTTGCGCACCGTGGGTCTTTGTAAGCCCGGCAACGCACACCAAGTGCTGGTACTTCGCGCTGATATCCGGGCTTGCCTTGGCAAGCACGAGCAATTTTTCCTTCATGGAAAAATCGTGGGAAACCGGCGTTTAAAAGAAGTTTGCAACCGCCTTTCCGCTGAACTTCAGAGATGGATTATTTTCAACCCGTTTCCGCCAACGCGGCGGATTTCCTCGGCAAGCGCGCTGCGGTGGCACTTTTCAAAATCGCGCTCGAAGCACATCAGGCACGCGTTCCCCGAATACGCCTGCTCGACCACTGCCGACAAGCTGCCGTTCAAACCGGCCAAGTGCTTTTTGTAGTCGGCAAAAAAAGTTTCATAATCCCCCGTTTCGTGCAATCGCTTCCGCACCCCGGAAGGCGAGCCCGTTGCGGGCGCGTGCACGTATTCCACGCCGAACCCCGCCAATCCCTCGCGCAGGGGCGTCTTGGAAAAGCCCTTCTTGAAGCTGAACGCCCGTTCACGCACATCGATAAGCCGGCGCACGCCGTTCTGCCGAAGCAATTCGCCGAACTGCGCAAGCGACCTGCCCTCGTAACCCGCGGTAAACAAACGCAAGCCCCCGCTCATTTCACCGACTCCTCCACAATCCGCCGCTCTTCCGCGGACAAGCCATACAAATCAAAAACCAACTCGTCAATCCTGCGGTCGGTATCGGCAATTTCCCGCTCAAGTTTTTGTTTGGAATCCGTTTCGTGCATAGAGCCCAACAATATGACTTTCGCTTGCTCTTCAAGTGCTAATTTACCAAGAATAGCGTATTTTGTTTCGTATTTTATAGGGAATTGATTTAGATGAACTATTTTAAGTTCAGCGAAAAGTTGTTTTGTTCTCGGGGAAATAATCCGAAAATAATACGTAAAAAGTTTTGAGTTTAGTAACGCGAGCAGATAGCTAAGCGGAACTTTTATGGGCGCATCTGGATTTGGAAGTATAACGAACACATTGTTGCTAGCATAATATTTGTTTTCATCATAGCTTGCAAAGAGCCTATCTCCGGTGCGACGAATCATAATTTTCGGTTGTTCAAAAAAGTCTGGCTTCCCTAAGCCCGCATATTCTCCTGCAGCCCGGTCTATAATTTCTCTCGAATAATTAGCATATTTCCCAGCCCACTTTAGGTAATACCGCCTTATTTCTTCCCGCCCGAATATCAGTGGCCGACAGTTGGCATTGACTTTTTTGTCGACAAAAAGTTTTTCGCGCACGTTACCCGAATGTATCCCCTCGTGCGCCTCAAACAGTTTGTCAAATCGTTCGCTACCAGCATCTATTTTGCGCTTTACGGCTGCGACTCGTTTATCGATAAAAATATTGAATCGCATGCCTTCGTTTTGAAGAAATGACTCTTGCGGGACGATGTTCCGCCTCTGACCTTCGGCATCCAAAAGACATTCCGTGGCATTTCTCGTCCTTTTTGTCGAATCTCGTTCTTTGCGCAGGATAATTGTTACTGCATAAAGGTTAACCCCGGTAAACGCCATTCCCTCGTGCTTTATTTTTTCTATTGCAAACGAGTCTAAAATTATTTTTCTGATTGCGGGGTAATTTTTTAACAAAATTATATCCGGTAAAACAAAACCAACCCGCCCTCCGTCCTTGGCCAGTTTATTTGCTTGTTCGATGAAGAGTGCGAAGGTGTCTATAAGATTACGAGCAGACGAATAGTTAACACGGAAATAACCCTTTTCAGATTCAGATACCTTTGCCCCCCATGGCGGGTTTCCGATTATTACGTCGAATCCGCCGTTTTTCATTGCTTCGGGGAATTTTTCGTTCCAGTTGAACGCGCGATCGCCTGCCACGGCGCGGTCGTCGATGAGTGAGTTTCCGCATTTTATGTTTTCGCGCAGGAGGGGAAGGCGGTGGCGTTTTTCCGCGGCTTTGAGCATGAGGTTTAGTTGGGCTATTTGCACTGCTTTTTCGTCCAAGTCCACGCCGTAGATGTTGTTTTTTAGTATCTTGGTGGCTTCCTTGAGGTCGAAGTCGTCTTCGAGTTTTTTCTGGTTCGTACCTTTGAGCAGGTGGTAGTTTCTCAGT
Source organism: Microcaldota archaeon (assembly GCA_027371655.1). The sequence continues at coordinate 4,604 of DAHXMR010000264.1, read as the reverse complement.
TCTTCGAATGCGGCTATCAAAAACGAGCCCGAACCGCAAGCGGAGTCGAGGACGCGGATTTTTTCGATTTCCGCGGGGGTTTTGCCTTTGATTGCTTCTCCAAGCGTGTTTCGGACTATGTAGTCAACGATGTATTTTGGCGTGTAGTATATGCCTTGTTCTTTGCGGTGGGCGTGTTCGTATTCGGTTTTTGCGCGTTTTGCCGTGGTTTTCAAAAGGTAGCCCAGGTATTGTTCGTAGGCGTTTCCGAGCACGTCGGCGTCTATGCTGTCGAATTGGTAGCCGATGTTGCCGTCTTTCGATTCGTAGGTGGCGTCGAGCACTTCGACCAGGGGGACGTCGTCGAAGGTTATGGTGTCCGCTTCGTGCCTGTCTTCGGGGGCTGCGCCGAACAGGTTGCTGTCGTAGTGCTCTTTGTAGTAGTCGAATACTTGTTTGATTTGGGGGCTCAGGCTCTTGTTGCCGTTGCGGTATTCGTTTATTGCCTCGCGCAGTTTGTGTTCTTCGAGTTGCCGGTCTTCGGCGGTTCGTATGAAGATTATGCGGTCGACGTATCTTTGGATTATTTCGTCTATTTCTTCTTGCGAGTATTTTTCGGGGAAATTGGCTTTGATGTTTTTAGAGAGTTTTTCACGCCATTGCATCAAGTCGTTTGAGAGGAGTTCGAGGACGCCTTTGCGGGGTATTCTTTTTCCGATGGTTTTGGCGTATTCTTCGAGCTTGTTTTCGGAGGTGCTTTGCCTGCTGAGGAGCCAGATTTTTTCGAATTCGGCTAGGTATTGGGTGTAGTTGAGGTCTATTACGCTTGCGCGGAACACGTTTTGCTCGTTCCACTCGCAGTTGAATACCTTCAATCCCTCGAAGTCCGTAAGGATGGCGTATGGGACGCCTTTGTTGAAGCCGTATTCTATCGCTTGCTTGGCGTAGTCCGGGTTGTTAATGTCGGTTTTCAGCGATTTGGCTTCCACGAAAAAGCGGTTGACGCCGTTTAATCTGAACGCGTAGTCTGCCCGGCCGCGCAGAACACGCTGTTCTTTGAGAACTTCATCGTAGACTTTGCGGTTGCGGACGTCCCAGCCGAGTGCCTCGAAGAACGGTTCTATGAACTCGTTTTTCGTGTTTTCCTCGTTGTAGCGCTTTACGGCTTGGGGGTCTTTGGATATGGACTCGAATTTCTGGACGAGCTCTCCGATGAGGGCTTTGGCTTTTTCAAAAGAGGCTTCCGGCAACGAGCAGCACCGCGATTAAATTATCGCCAGCCGCTTTAAAACGGCTGCAACTAGCAGAAATTCAGCGAATAAAAAGCAGTTCCAAGCGGCGTTCCGCTCTCGGCGCGCTTGGTTTCAGCGGTAGTTGTGCTTTTTGGGCTCGTAGAACCTGTCGAATTTTTTGGGGTCGGGCAGGGAGAGCTTGGTTTTCACCGATTCCTCGGCCTTTGCCATTGCCTCGTTGAAGGTCGCGAAGTTTTCGATGATGAGCTTGACCTGCTTGCGCGAGAGCCGCTTGCACTTTGAGGCCGCCTCGCTTGTTATCGCAGCGCGCTTTGTGGGCTTCGCAAGCACTACGAGGAACCCGCCTTCCTTCTTGGTGCGGTCGAGCACGGTTTTAACCGCGCAGCGCACGAGCTTTTCGCCCTCCTCGAGTTCCTTCGAATTGAAGCTTGTTTCGCGCGCCTTGAGCATGCGGTGCTCGCGCATGATGAACGCCAAAAGCATGTCCAAATGTTCAGAAGAGATCATTTTACAACACTCACCCTCCACAAAAAAACTTTGCCGCAAACGCAAAATCGCAAATTAAAAGCGAATTGCCCTAGAAGAAACGCGAACTAAGCGAACTAAACAATAGTAATACTCTTTGAGCCCCGTCGTATATAACCCTTGCGAACGGTTTTAAAAACTTCGCCTTGCAAAACGCCGAAAACCGCCGGAAGCAGATTCGCAGGGCAAGCGATTGCGGCAAACCTTTAAGCAGATTGCGGGCGAAATCCAATCTTATTCGCGGGCCCTTCTCGCCCGCAAACTTCTCCGCAACCTTTAAGCCGTTTCACAGCCAAGTCTTACCGTGTTTGCGGGCCCGTAGCTCAGCTTGGACAGAGCGGCAGCCTTCTAAGCTGACGATCGGGGGTTCAAAACCCAAAGAGGGCGGGAAGGTCCGCCTTCTCTTGGGGTGAAAATCCCCCCGGGCCCGCCTTTTTTTCTTCTTTTCACGCCCACCGCTTGAGCGCCTACGCCGGCAAGCCGCCCAAAATACGCCCTGCAGGCAGACTGGGCACCAGGCTATTAAAAGTAGGAATTGTAAGAAAATTCCGAGAAAGCGATAAATTGGTGGTTTTTCATGAAAAAAGGCAGCTGCATGAATGAGCAAATCGTTTACGGGGTGGCAACGGTGTCCGACAAGGGCCAGATGTGCATTCCGGTGAACATCCGCAAGGAATTGGAACTTGAACCCGGCGACCGGTTGTTCGTGATGAAAAGGAAGGACGGCGCGGGGTTCACGTTCGTGAAGCTCGAACTGATGGACCGGCTCATGGACAGGATACGTTCGGACGATAAATTTTTTGAAAAATCGCGGGAGGAATGAAAAATGCCGTTATGCAAAGAGTGCAAGTTCTACAAGTCGATTGACCAAACAAGCGGGGATTGCTTCGGGCACCAAGTGCCCGCAAACCGGGACGTGAAAAAATGCCCCACAAACGCGTTCCAGCCGCGGAAATGAGGTAACTTAATTTATGGGCAAAAAAGCCTATCGTCTTGCAATCATAAAGAGGCTGAAATCGCTGGCCAATCCCAAAAACGTCGAGGGCATGGCGCGGTTCGGCATCAGTGCAAACAATACGCTTGGCATTTCCCTTCCCGTCTTGCGGGGGATTGCCAAGGAAATAGGGAAAGACCACGCTTTGGCACTAAAACTCTGGGCGTCTGGAATTCACGAGGCGAGGCTTTTGGCAGCGTTCGTTGACGATCCGGCCCTTGTTGCCGAAGGCCAAATGGAAAAATGGGCGGGGGATTTTGATTCGTGGGACGTGTGCGACCAGGCTTGTACCGACTTGTTCGACCAGTCGCCGCTTGCGTGGAAAAAAGCGTCAGAGTGGAGCAGCAGGAAAGAGGAGTTTGTCAAGCGGGGGGCCTTTGCGTTGATGGCGGGCTTGGCTGTGCACGACAAGAAATCCCCAGATTCGGCGTTCGAGGCCTTTTTTCCGATAATCGCCCGCGAGTCGGCGGATGAGCGGAATTTCGTGAAAAAAGCGGTTAATTGGGCGCTTCGCAACATCGGGAAGCGCAGCGAAAAATTGCGCGCGAAAGCGGTTGCCCGCGCGCGGGAAATCCGCGAGAACAACCCGGATTCCAAGGCGGCAAAATGGATTGCGTCTGATGCCATCCGCGAGCTTGAAAGCGAGGCTGTGAAAAAACGCCTTGCGGGAAAAGAAAAATAGGAAAAAAGCGACTTACTCGCCGCCTGCGCTGCCTTCGCTGACCCGCAGGAGGAGGCGTCTGCCCATGGTTTCCATGTATTGGATTTCCTTTCCGACTTCGACTTCGGAGCGCATTTCTTCGGGGACCAGGACTTCGAAGGTTTCGAAGGTGGTGAGGTCCATGAGTTGCGCGCTTGTTCCCGCGACGCTGACTATTTGGGCCTTTTTGCGGTCGATCATGGGGATTTCCACGTCGCCGTCGGAGGGCTTCATTATGGAGCGCTTGACGTTGTCGAACATGCCGATTGCCTCGACGCGCATTTTCGCGGCGCCGTGCTTTCCGGGCTTGCTCTTGTCGATGCTGACCACGCGGCAGGGCTCGTTTTCGATCAAAACGTATTTGCCTACCTTCAAGTCGCCCATGGAACCGAAAATCCTGTCAACGCCGCCGGACATAAGAAAACAACACCCCAGTTTAGACTGAATCCGAATTTTTTTAGAAAAAGATTCTGGTTTTATTTGGCGCAGCCATATTTTTAAAGAGTTTCGTCTTACTCGCAATCGGCGGGAAAAGGGGTGTTTTTCGGGAAATGATAGATGCGCACTGCCATTTGGACCACGTGGACTTCGACCTCGACCGCAAGGAGGCCGTGCAAAGGGCGAAAGGCGCGGGGGTGCGGGCGATAGTCAACGCTGGCAACAACCCGGCCGACAACCGCAAGGTGCTTGCGTTGCGCGACGAGATTGGGCCGTCTTTTTTCAAGTGCGTGCTTTCCCTTTCCCCGCATTATGCGCCCGAATCCGGGGAAGGGGTTTTGGAGCAGGAGCTGCGCTTCATCGAAGCCAACAGGGCGAAAATCGCCGGCATTGGCGAGACGGGGTTGGACTTTTTCCACTTCGCGGAAGAAAAGGAGCGCGAAGCCCAAAGGAAGGCGTTTGAGGCGTTTTTGCAGCTTGCGGAAACCCTCGATTTGCCGGTAGTCATCCACTCGCGGGACGCGGAGGCGGAGTGTTTGGAGATTCTGGGGCGGCACAAGTGCCGGGTGATGCTGCACTGCTTTTTGAAGCCCGCTTTTTTGGAAACCGCGCTTTCGCGGGGGTATGCGGTGAGTTTGCCAACTTTAAAAAGCAAGGCGAGGGTTAAGATTGCGAAAAAGGCGCCCCTTGGCAGCATTTTGTGCGAGACCGACTC
>DAHXMR010000256.1 GCA_027371655.1 Microcaldota archaeon | reverse complement strand
AGACCGCGTCTTTTGGCGTGTTTTTTCCAATCCAATCCGCTGCCGCCATCTGGTCCCACGAAAGCGCCACCCAGTGGCCCTGCACAAACCACGCGGAAACCAAAACTGGGCTGATTACGCTTGCAAGGACGAGCAGTCCCGCGAGCGCTTTTCCAAAAATGCCTTTTTCCCACGCTTTCGCAAGAAGCGCGGCCGCGAGGATGCAGAGGGGGACCCACATGAAGGAGAAAAACTTGTTCATGTCCCAGGAGATTGCCGAAAACGAAACGATGTTCGGCACCAAAAACAGGGAAAGCGCCCAAAGGGCGAGAACCCGTTTTTCGGGCAGCTCTTTTTTTGCTACGAAAAACAGCGCGGCGATTGCAAGCAGGAGGGGCACGCCCAAATTAAGCGCGTAAAACGCGATGAATGAAAACGCGTCGCCGGCCTTCGACTCCCATCCCAAGTTAAGGAATATTCCGCTGCCCCCTGACGCGCGCAGGGCGATCATTGCGATGAACGGGCTGCCCACCAACATCGCCATTGCAAAAACCCAGAGGAGCGTTTTCGCGCTTTGTTTCGCTTTCCGCAAATCCCCTCCGCCCAAGGCGTCGGCGGCAATAAGGCAAAACGCGAGGAGGAAAAAAGCGGGAAGCAAATAGAAGTGGAACGCGACCGCGCCCCCGGCAATGAAACCCGCGAGTATGGCTTTTTTGCGGCCCATTTTTTCATCCCGTTCCGTGCGCCAGGAGAAAAGCAAAAGCGTGCACGCGATGAGAATCGGCAAGCCGATTGCCATAGCGCGCCACGCGTACAATCCCGCGCCAAGCACGGAGGGAATCTTGAACTCTACGCCTTCGAAATTCCATCCCGGCTCCCAGTTGTTGTCGTAACTGTGCGAACCCAATAATTCGGTGGCGTTTCCGCCCGCGGACAAGTCCTGGAAGAATTTCAAGTAGCCCATTCCCCCGCCGAACACCACGAGCACGCTTGCAATCAGGGCGGTTTTTTTGCTGCCCGTGAGGCGCAGCGCGAGAAGGTACACGCCCAATGAGAGCAGCAGGGCGTAAAGCGAGTTTTCAAAAACAACGAGCTGTGGAATGGAAAAAACCCCGGGAAGCGCGAGAATCGCGGTGTGAAAGTCCGCAAACCAGTGGTATACCAACGGGGCTCCGGCGAAAAAGGGGGTTTGCGGTGGGAAGTTGCCGTTCATCACGCTTTTGATTATCGAGTGGTGGAGCAGGAAATCGCTCCAGTTCCACCCGTTGCTGAGCATGCCCTCGTGCGAGGGAACCCACAGGCTGCTTGACAAAACAAGGAACACGACCGCGAACGAGAAAAGCGAAAGGACGATTGCGGCGGAGTGCTTTTTGGCATCGGCAAAAAAGTCCCCAAGCCCGCGCCCCAAGTCGATTTCAAGGAAAACAAGGGGCAGGCATAACGCGGCAAACCCCGCGGAAACGCCAAGCCACCCGATTTTGAAAAAATACGCGGCGAGCGTGGAAAAAACCACGCTTGAAACGCAGGTAAGGAAGAGGATTTCAAGGCTTTCGAATTTGGCCCTGAACACGCGCATCATGACGGATCCGGTGGCGAAAAAGCCGAACAAAACGGTTGCCGCGAACGCGAACAGGGGGTGCAAAAAGCCCAAAAGAAGGAGCGCAAGCAGGGCAAAATACGCGCCTGCCCCGGACGGCTTTATTTTTTCGAGCCAGTTGCCCAAAGCAATCTCCACCAAAGTTCGAAAAGCGCCGCGCCCATGCCCAAAATGTCGGTCTTGAAGTTCATGGTCGTGGTGCGCTGCTCGTTCCATTCGATCGGGAACTCTTCCACGCGAAAGCCCCTCTTCTGCGCGAGCACCAGCACCTCGGTATCCCAAAACCACTTGTTCGAACGCGCCTCCCTGCACAAGTGAAGGGCAACGGTTTTTTTGAACGCCTTGAACCCGCACTGGTGGTCGCGCAACTTCGACCCCAAGAGAAGGCGCACAAGCGTGTTGTAGCCCGAGCTGAAAAAAAGCCTCTTTGAACTGCGGTTTGTGCGGCTTTGCCGCAAATAACGCGAGCCCGTGGCAACGTCGGCGCCGGCTTCCACGCGGTCCAAAAGTTCCCGCGCGTGCTTGACGTCCGTCGCCAAATCAACGTCCATGTACGCGACGAATTTGCCCCTTGCGGAAGAAAACGCGCGCTTGAGCGCGAGTCCCCGGCCGAGTTTTTTCTCCGAGTGCAAAACGCGCACGTTGCGTGTTTGTGCGGCAATCTTTTTGGCAACCGCATATGTGCCGTCCGTGCTGCCGTCCTCCGCGATGACAAGCTCGTAGTCGTAGCTTTTGCCAAGCGCGCGCTTCACCGCAGAAACCGCGTTTGCAAGGCGGGGCGCCTCGTTGTGCGCCGGCAGCACGATGGAAAAATCGGTCATTTTTTCCAAACACTGTTTTTAAAAAAAGAAAAAAGCGGGCCCGACGGGATTGTCACCCAACGGGAACTTTTCCCGTTTTGGGCTTTGAACCCGCAACCTACTGGTATCTCCCTCGAAAACGCAAAGCATTTCCTTTTCCTTCGCCCGACGGGGGCAAGGGGAAGTTTCGTGCTTTTTTGCGTGCCATAAAGGGCTATTACCAATTGCTCGCAAATCCCCAAGACCGAAGCCTCGACTTTTCTCCTTCCCCGCCACAAAAGGCATTGTAAGGGAAGGGTGGTGTTCGGAACCAGTCGCTCTGTCCTGGTTGAGCCACGGGCCCACTGATAAGATTATTATGCGAAAAACACTAGCTTAAAGATTGTGGTGAGTGTTCCGCAAGCCTTTTTGTTCCGCGTTTTCCAAAGTTTCTAGTATGGCTTCTTTTCAGTCTGGCCTGCGCCGCTTTGAATCGCCACTGTTGGCCTTGGTCTTTGTCGCTGGCGTTGCCCTCGGCGCGCTTGCAATCGCGTTTTTTTTGATGCCAGCCCGGCTTTCGCAGGGGATTTCAACATTCGCTTTTGCGCCCTCGTGCGTGAACGGCAGCGTGATGCCCCTGTTTTCGCCGGGTGCGGACGGAACGATTCTCCGGGAAATCGGCTCCGCGCGGGAAAGCGTCGGCGTGGAATTGTACGAGTTTTCCTTTGCCGACGCGAAAGCCGCGCTTGTGGCCGCTGTCGCCCGGGGGGTGCCCGTGCGCCTGATTCTCGAGCCCCGCGTGGACTCGAATTGGGACACCGCGGACTTTTTGGCGAAGCGCGGCGTGCAGGTAAGGTGGGCGACGACCAATTATTCCAACACGCACTCGAAGTTCGCGGTGTTCGACTCGAAGAAAGTGCTCGTGGGAAGCATCAACTGGTCGCGGCACGCGATGGAACTCAACCGCGAGGCCGCGGTAGTGGTGGACGACGCAACAGTGGCGCGGGAATTCTTGGGCGTGTTCGAGGCGGACTGGAGCGCAGCAACGGTTTCCCGCGTCGGCGCGAAGGCTGGTTGAAATGGCGCAGGAAATTCCGATCGAAATAAGGGGCGCGACGGAAAAAGAGCTCTATTCGATTGTAGTGCTCACCAAGAAGTACTTCCCCTACGCGGGGTTCAACTTCGCGGAAATTCGAAAAAGGCTGCACGAAAAAGGCGTGGTCTATTTCGTCGCCAAGGCCGGCGGAAGCACCGCCGGCTACCTTGATTTCAAGGTCAACCGGTGGAGCATCAAGATCCTGGGCATTGCGGTTTTGGAAGAATTCCGCAGAAGGGGAATCGCCAAAAAAATGCTCAAAAAAACCGTTGCGTGGGCAAAATCGCACTCAAAGAAAAAAGTCTACCTCTTTGTCGACGCCGAGAATTTGCCCGCCCAAAAACTGTACGCCTCCGAGGGATTTTCCTCAAAAGGCAGGCTTGGCAGGCTGATTGCGGGCAAAAGCGTGCTTCTGCTTTACAAGGACCTGCAGGCAAACCCCGCCAAAAAACCGCGGCAAAAAAAGGCATTGCCTGCAATCGCCCGTTCGCTTGAGCCCAGGCGGGACATCCTATAAAAAACCGCCCTGCGCTAAAAATTGAAGTGATTCTGAAATGGACGTTGAAACCAAAGTCGCGCTTGCATCCAAGCCGCCCACCGAGGAAGTGGTCACGCAGGACCAGCTGCGCCAGCTTTTTGAAACCAAGGAGCGTCCCGTGCACTACGTGGGCCTGGAAATTTCGGGATTGCTGCACTTGGGCTCGCTTTTTTTCAACGGAATGAAAATCAACGACCTGTCCGACGCCGGCGTCAAATGCCAGGTGTTCCTCGCGGACTGGCACTCCGTGCTCAACAACAAACTGGGCGGGGACTGGGAAAAAATCAACG
>DAHXMR010000117.1 GCA_027371655.1 Microcaldota archaeon | reverse complement strand
CGGTCAGGGTTGCGCGGGTCGCTTGTCGAGTGCGCGGATTATGCGGCGCACGCGTTTTGCGGCAAGCGTTACCGCTTCGCCGAGTTCGGCCATGCGCGCGTTTTCCTGTTGCGAGCGGGTTTTTTTCGCGTCAAGCTTTTTGAATTCCTTGAGCGCTTCGTTGTGCACGTCCAGGAGGATTTCCGAAACGCGGTTTTCGGCGGGCGTGCGCTGGTTTTCGGGCTTTTTGAGGTCCGCATCGGCTTTTTTCCGCGCCAAACTCAGCACTTTGCCTATGATGGGCTCGTCGAACATTTGGGGGTAGTTTTTTTCAACGTGGGCCCGGAGTTTTCCCTCGCTTTCAAGCTTGCGGTAGAACGGCGTCCCAAAACCGGGTTCAAGCGTGTGGAATACCGCGTAGGAAACCGGCGGCCGGCCCGCAGGCGCCGGCTTTGCGCGGTGCAGGCTCACGAGGTACGCGGTGTTTATCAGGTCCTTCAGGGCGGTGTGGGGGTTTGTGAGTATTATGTACTGGTCGGGCACCATTCCATGGCGGCTTATTTCGCGCGCGACTTTCAATGCTTGTGCGGGCGTGTATTTTCCCTTGCCCATCCTTTCGAGTTCGGGCTTGCTGAGGTTTTCGGTTCCAAGGTAGACGAAAATCGTGTTCATTTTTTTGAGCGCGCCTATCAGCCCGGAGTCCGGCTCGCCGTTTTTCAACAGGCTGCCCACGGTTGTTTGGAGGGCGAACTTGTATTTTTTGTGCAATCCTTCCCGCACTATGAGATTGGCGAGGTCGACCGCCCTTTGCCGGTCGTGGGCGAACGTGTCGTCGTTGAACACCACGTGGGTGACGTCGGGGCGGGCTTTTCTGAGCCTCTTTATTTCGTCGACTATTTTTTGCGGCGATTGCGCGCGTATTTTGGTGCCTTGCGGCCGGGTGCAGAACACGCACTTGCCCTTGCATCCCCGCGTGGTGAAAAGTTCCGCGAAATACGTGTCGGGGTCAAGCAGCCGCCAGTCGAGCTTGAGTTTTCCTAAAAACTCAGCGCTTGCGCGGGGGAGTTTGGGGGAAACGTGCAGCGCGCCCGCGTTGTTGCGGAAAATCGCGCCGGGAATCGCTTCGAGAGTTTTGCGGGGAAGGGAAAGCACATGCCGCGTTCCCGCGGCTTTTATCAGCTTGGCAAAAGGCAGTTCCGCTTCCCCTTTTATGAAAAAATCGGCGGGAAACGATTCCAATACCCCAACCGGCGCCTTGTGGACGGCGGGGCCGCCGGCTATTATTGAAGCGCTTGGCGCCAGTTTTCGCAGCCGCTTGAGCAGTTTTGCCTGCTCGTTGTTCATTTCGGGAAACGGCGAGGGATAAATCGTCACTCCGATGTGGTGGGGCGAAAATTCGCGGACTGCTTTGGCAAAGTTTTTTTCCGGCATTTCCTTTTGCGCAAGTATCTTGACGTCCGCGCCCTTCAGGGAAGACGCGAGGCTCAGCAGGCCAATCGGCGTGTTGACAGTCCGCAGCTCAGTTGGGAGGTGGACCGAAGCAAGAAGCACCCTCGGCCGTTCAGCGCCCTTGGCGGGGGCAGGGGCGGGCGTTGCTTTGGCATTTGCTTTGGGCGCAGGCTTGGGCATAAAATAGTTGTGTGAAAATGCGGTTAAAACGGTTTGCCGCCCCCAAAAGGCTGCCGAGCCTGCAGGCTGGCAAAAAATTCCCTAAAAATTAGGCTTGCGAAAGAGGAAGGATTTTGTCCCCAATTTTATTTGAGGACCATTTCGACGTGCACGGAGTCGGGGATTTTTATCCTCATGACTTCGCGCAGCACGCGGTCGTCGGCCGAGATTTCGATGAGGCGCTTGTAGATGCGCATTTCCCACCGCTCGTACGTGTCGGACCCGTCGCCGCACGGCGTTTTGCGGGTGCCGATTTTCAACCGCTTGGTCGGAAGGGGTATTGGGCCCTTGTACGCCACGCCCGACTTCGAGCAGACGTCCTTTATCTGGTTGCAGACGTCTTCGACGTCCTCGCAGCTTTGGCTTTCGAGCTTGATTCTGGCTTTGTTCATCGCTGGTCTTCCTCTTTCAAGTGCTTTCGCCTTAATTTGAAAAACAAATTTGCAGGCGAACCGTTTCAATTGGAAAAATTAAATTTTTCCGGGAAAAAAAAAGCCTCCCGGGAGGCGTTCAATTGGATTAAGCCTTCCTGGGCGTGACATCGAGCACGACGCCTGCCGCCACGGTCTGGCCCATGTCGCGGAGGGCGAAGCGGCCCAGCGCCGGGAAGTCGGAGTATTTCTCGACTACGCACGGCTTGGTCGGCTTGATTTTTACGATTGCGATGTCGCCCGTCTTGATGAAGTCGGGGTTCTTCTTGAGCACGCCGCCGGTCTTGGGGTCCTTTTGCTCCACGAGCTCGGTGATGGTCATTGCCATCTGGGCCGTGTGCAGGTGGAAGACGGGAGTGTAGCCCTTTCCGATTGCGGTCGGGTGGTTGAGCACCACAAGCTGTGCGGTGAACTCCTCGGCCACAAGGGGCGGGTTCTTCGGCTCTCCGACAACGCTTCCGCGCTTGACGGCCTTCTTGTCGACGTTCTTGAGGTTGAATCCGACGTTGTCGCCGGGAATGGCCTCGGTGAGCTGCTGGTGGTGCATTTCGATGCTCTTGACCTCGCCGGTGACTCCCTCGGGCATGATTATGATGTTCATGTTCGGCTTCAGGATTCCCGCCTCGACGCGGCCTACGGGCACGGTGCCCTGGCCGGTGATGGTGAAGACCTCCTGGATGGGCAGGCGCAAGGGCTTGTCCGTGGGCTTCACGGGCTCGATGAGCGCGTTGAGTGCCTCAAGCAAAGTGGGGCCGGTGTACCACGGCATCTTGTCGCTCTTGTTCTTGATGTTGTCCCCGGCGTATGCGCTGCAGGGAACGAACGGGATTTTGTCAACGGGGTACCCCATCGGCTTGAGCTTTGCAATCAACGCCTGCTTGGTGTCCTCGTATTTCACGCGGTCGTAGTTCACCGAGTCCATCTTGTTGACGTCGATGACGAACTGCTTGACTCCGAGAACCTTCAAAAGGAACGCGTGCTCGATGGTCTGCGCCTGGATTCCTTCCTTCGCGGAGCACACGAGCACCGCCGCGTCGGCCTGCGATGCGCCGGTGATCATGTTCTTGACGAAGTCCTTGTGGCCGGGCGCGTCGATGAT
>DAHXMR010000224.1 GCA_027371655.1 Microcaldota archaeon | reverse complement strand
GAGGCCGCGGGGCAGCCGCGTGCGCCACCGCGTGTTCCACAAATTCCAATACTCCATCGGCGCATTCATAGAAAACCTATCCAGGCAGATGGAAGTGATTGCGCCCGTTAAAACCCCCGCGGGCCACGTGTTCAAGGCCCTTTCCAACCCCAAGCAGGCCGACCTGTCATACGGAAACACCGCGTATTCCTCCAAGCGCTTCTTCCTTCCCAGCGTGCAGCCGCTGCTTGAATACCCCCTTGAGGGCGAAAAATCGTTCAAAAGCCTTGCGGGCTCGGGGCAGGCAAAACGCATCCTGTTGGGGGCAAGGCAATGCGAATTGCATGCGATAAACGAAAACGACGAATTCTTCCTCTCGCGCAAGCCCTCGGACCCGCACTACAAGGCGCTGCGCGAAAACACCCTCATCGCCGTGCTTCAATGCAAGAAGGCGGCAAACGAATACTGCTTCTGCACTTCCCTCGGCTTCGATGTTGTGCCGGAAAACCACGACCTGCTCTTGCAGGACGAAGGGGACTTCTACGTTGTAAGCAGCGGAAGCATTGCCGGCGACGACATCATTTCTAAGGCAAAACTATCCAAGTTCGAGGGGAAGCCGTCGAAGCCGGACATAAGGTGCGGCACCGTGCTTGTGAAAGGCGCGGCCGCGTCGCTTGACAAGGCGTTTTCGGACCCCATTTGGGACGCTACTGCGGCAAGGTGCATTTCCTGCGGGGCGTGCACCCTCGCGTGCCCGACTTGCTGGTGCTTCGACACGCAGGACCAAAACGAGATAGGACTGAAAAAAACCGCGCGCTTGCGCGTATGGGACTCGTGCCAGTTCCTCGAATTCTGCCGCGTGGGAGGCGACTTCTGCTTCAGGAGGCCGCGGGGCAGCCGCGTGCGCCACCGCGTGTTCCACAAATTCCAATACTCCATCGAGCGCTTCGGCAAGCCCACCTGCGTGGGCTGCGGCCGCTGCCTGCCCGTATGCCTCACGAAAATAAACCACGTGGACATAATGAACCAGCTGCACGAAAAATACAAATAAGAAAAAAAAAGAAAGTGGAAAAAATGCCCGAAAACGACCCGTACCTGCCCGATTGCGCGAAAATAATCGAGGCGCGCGACGAGGCGAACATGGTGAAAACCCTGCGCCTGCAGTTCCGCGACGTCCAAAAACAGCGCGCGTTCTCCTTCCGGCCCGGCCAGTTCGTGCAAGTCACCGCCTTGGGCGTTGGCGAGGCGCCGATTTCCATCTGCTCGCCCCAATCCAAGGCCGGCGAGTGGATGGAGGTCAGCGTGAAAAAAATCGGCAACGTCACCCACGCATTGCACGAATTGCGGGAAGGCGACGAGGTGGGATTGCGCGGCCCCTACGGAAACCACTATCCCCTGCAAGAGCTCGAGGGCAGGAACATCATCTTCCTTGCGGGCGGGATAGGCATCGCGCCATTGCGCGGGGCGATCATCCACTGCCTGGAAAACCGCGGCAAATACGGGCAACTGTCCCTTTACCTTGGCGCGAAAACCCCCGCCGACGTTGCGTTCAAAAGCGACATCGCGCAGTGGAGAAAACAAAAGGGGTTCCAGGCGTTCCTCACCGTGGACCAGGCCGATGAGCGCGAAAGCTGGCACGAGTTCGTGGGAATGGCGCCGGCGCTGCTTGAGCACTATCCTCCAAACCCCAAAAACGCCGCGGTGATTTCCTGCGGGCCGCCCATGATGATGAAATACGCGATAGAAACCCTGGCAAAGCAGGGGTTTTCGGGGAACGGCATTTACGTTTCAATGGAACGCGAAATGAAATGCGGCCTGGGCAAATGCGGCCACTGCATGGCGCGCGGAAAATACATCTGCCAGGACGGCCCGGTATTCACGTGGTTTATTTTCGTGAGGTATACGGGCAGGCAGCGGCCGCAGCCCACGCAGGTGGGCTTGCCGAAGCGCTCGATGGAGTATTGGAATTTGTGGAACACGCGGTGGCGCACGCGGCTGCCCCGC
>DAHXMR010000221.1 GCA_027371655.1 Microcaldota archaeon | reverse complement strand
CGTTGCCCAATGATTGCGTGGACCTGATAATTACGGATCCGCCTTTCAACATAGGGAAGAAATACGATTCTTACGGCGATAACCTGAAGTTTGAGGAGTATTTGGGCTGGTGCCATTCGTGGCTTGACGAGTGCATAAGAATATTGAAGCCCGATGGCAGCCTTTATCTTTTCAACTATCCGGAAAACAACGCCTACCTAAAAACTTATTTGGACAAAAAGCTGCACTTCCGCCGCTGGCTAACTTGGCATTATCCGACGAACACCGGGCACTCGAAAACCAACTATACTCGCACCCAGCATTCGATATTGTTTTACACTAAAAACGACCAATACGTTTTCAACAAGTCCGACGTTGCCCAGCCGTACAAGAATCCGACGGACAAACGCATCCAAAAGCTGATAGCCGAGGGAAAAAACGGAACCGGTCCCTATGACGTTTTGCTTTTCAACATAGTAAAAAACGTGAGCAAGGAAAAAACCGAGCATATAGCGCAGCTGCCGGTGGGCTTGGTCGAGTTGTTCGTGAAAGCAAGCAGCAAGCCGGGGCAACTGGTCTTCGACCCGTTCATGGGTTCGGGAACGGTCGCGGTCGCGGCGAAGAAAAACGGCAGGAATTATCTGGGCTGCGAAATAAGCAAAAAGTATTGGAACATAATCCAAGAACGGCTGAAGCAAACGAGCCCGCTTTTGGTAACGTACGCCTGACTAAATTATTTCCCGAACAACTTTGCAGGCTCCGCGCGGCGTCTTTTCAAAGCTGCCAAGCAGAATTGCTTTGTCTTTGCGGGCGCAAAGCTTAGCTGCGGAGTAAGACGGGCCGTAGAAGTTGCTTTCAAAGTTCGACTTCCAGTCCTTTTTCTCCAAGTGCACCAACGCGATGAAAAACTCGTCGAAGTTCCCGCCCCATGAAACAAGCAGATAGTCGAATGGCCTTTTGCTGAACTCGCCGCCGGTCCAAGCGCTGGTCGTCGAAGTGAGCTTTACTTCGAGCGGCTTGCCTATTTTGGTGAAAAACAAGTCCGGTTCCTTGTCACTTGTTTCCTTGCGGACCTCGTAGCCCAAGCGCTTGGTTAAAACGCGTTCGCACTCGACTTCGAAAATTTTGCCAACTAATTCGGAAATGAGCTTGTTGCTCAAGTTGACTCCGTATTTTTCAACGAAGTCGCGCTTGAAGTTCAGCATGCACTTGGAAGTTTCCCGCGCAATTTCCAAAGCAACGGGCTTGGTTATTCCGAATTTGTTTTTTGCCATGCGCAATAGAACGGCAACGTTGTTTTAAGCAAAAACTACAAAATAAGTACACGCTTGCCGGTTATCTCACGGGCTCGTACTTGGGGTCGGAGGTGCCGCTGAACTGCACGCGCAGCGTGTTCAGCGTGTGGTACGCCATGAAGCGCGCGAAGCCCCATTTCCTTATGCGGCGCGATGACACTTCGGCCACGGCCTTTTCCACGAAAACCAGGCGCCCAAGGTCCTTCAGGCGCTTTTCGACGTCGATGTCCTCCCCCGCCGCAAGCTTCCTGTTGAAGCCCCCTATTTTTTCAAGCGCGCTTGCGCTTATTGCGATGTTGCTTCCCGCGCCGGCCGGCAAATTAAGGAACTGGAGCACCCTGAAGTACGGGGGAAAAACGTATTTGCAAAGCGCGTTCTCGAAGTCGGTCCCGTCGTACAAAAGCAGCATGCCGTAGGTGCAGACGACGCAGGGGTCGGAAAACGGCTCGCACAATTCCGCAAGCCACCCCGGATGCGGCTCCGCGTCCGCGTCCGTGAACGCGATTATCTTCCCCTTCGCGGCGGCGATTCCCCGCTGGCGGCCCGCGGCAATGGTGCGCGTCTTCTCGAACACCACCTTGTCAGCGTATTTTTTGGCGATTTGCGGAGTCTTGTCCGAGCTCATCCCGTCGGACACTATTATTTCGAAAGTGCCGTTGAATTTTTGCGCCCGCACCGCCTTGAGGCAGCGCGCGATGTATTTTTCCTCGTTGAGCGCGGGAATTACGACCGAAACGTCCATTTTGATTTTCCTTTTTGGTTCGTTGCTTGTTTTGCTGGTAAACGCGGGTAATGGGCGCGTGTTGGGGAACGGGGAAATGCTGCAAGTTGGACTTTTGGGGTTTTCAGCGGTGCTTTTCCGCGATTGCCTTGGCTTTGGCGTAGTCGCTTACCTTGAACGCGAGGATGGTTTTCGACTTCTCCTTTTTCAACAGGAACACGTTGCGGATGCCGATTCCGCTTTCCGCGAACTGCCGCGAAAGCCTCGCAAGCTCGCCGGGCTTGTCGGGAAGGCTGATTATCAGGCTGTCGCTTTCCACGGAGGGGAAGCCGTTTTTTTCAAGCGCGCCCCTGGCCTTTGAAACCGAGCTGCTTGGGGCAATCACGCGGATTATCGCGTCGCCGCCTGCGGTTTCCACGCTTATGGAATCGATGTTGACGCCCGATGCGGCAAGGATTTCGGAAACGTCGGCGACAAGCCCCAGCCTGTCCGGGGACACGACCGTGATTTCCGTGACCGCTGCGTGATTTGATTTGTCCGTTGCCATTTTGTTTCTCCTTCTTTTTTGCGAAAAAAGAAAGGGGCGGTTTTTTAAAAATCCTCTTGCGGGGAGAACGGGCGGCGCGCCGTTGGCCGGCCCGTCATTTGTAAAGATAGTAGAACAGGGGGGCGAGGTAGAACATTGCCGCGTACCACATCATCCAAAAGCCCCCGACGAGGTCGCCGCGCAGCAAGGAGAAAATGGAGAGGCCGAGGAAGAACGTTGCGTACGCGGTTTCAAGCCACGTTGCGTGGATTGCCTGAAAAAGCGACGCGGTGCCGCTTTTCACCTTCGGGGTGACCACTATTTCCGACAAGTCGCTCAGCGAGGCGGTGAGGGCGGCTTCGCTTCTCTTGAACGCGAGCGCGAAGTTGATGAGCGTGGACATCAGCCCCCTGCGGAACGAGCCGAAGTAGACGCGCGAAATGATGGCCACGTTTGCCAGGTTGGCAAGCATGGGAAGCGCATCGTACGTGGCAAGGTTGGGCTTGTAAAACAGCGACACCAGCATGGAAAAATCCACCATCGTAATGCTGAGGTTGCTGAGCACGAATGCCGATGAAACGAATCCGAAGAATATCACCAACAGCGAGGTGTAGGGAAAGCCGATGAATTGCGCAACGTATTGCAGGTGCTTTTTCCAGCTGCCCACCTTGCCCCAGTTCGCAAGGTACAGCGGCAGGATGCGCGCGCTCCCGTAGGAATATTTCCACTGCTGTTTTGCGAAGGTGGAAAAGTTTTCCACAGGCTCGCCGTAAGCGTACGCCTTTTTCACGAACAACCCGCGGTATCCCTTCACGTCGGCGGTGAACGCGAACTGCGTGTCCTCCGTGGGCGTTGGGGGGTCGGCCGGGAAGCCGCCGATTTTGCGCAC
The DNA here is from genome assembly GCA_027371655.1 of Microcaldota archaeon. Next base: position 2,222 of record DAHXMR010000221.1, on the reverse strand, counting down.
CGATTCGCAGCGCAGTATTCCCTGCGAGCCGCTGTACATCGCGATTCCAAGCTCGCTTCGCATGGGCTCCATGTGCTCGTAGAAAAACGCGTAAACCGCCTCAACGGCGTCGGCGAACAATCCCGCCGGCCGCGCCTTCTTGTCCGCCTGCACGAACGCAAGGCGCCCGTCGTGCTGGAAGTATCCGATGTTTTCAAGCAGGAATTTGGGGTCGAAGAGTTTTTCGTCCGCGTCGAAAACCGCGAAAAATTCCGCGCGGGTAAGCTTGAGGAAGTTGTTTAGCGAGCCGGCCTTGAATCCCTTCTTCCGGTCGTGGTACTCGTAGTGGAACCCGTGCTTTTTGGCGTTGGTCCGCATTTCCGCCCTTCGTTGGGGGTTGTCGGAGTTGTCAAGCAGCCAGAATTCAAGCAGGCCTGCGGGGTAATCCATTTTTTTCAGCGCCGCAAGCGTTCCAGCCACAAGCTCCGGGGTTTCGTTGCACGTTGCAACGGCAAGCGCGATTTTGGGAAGCTTTTTCGGCGGCGCGGTTCCCTTGTCGTTTTTGGGCGCGAATTGCGAAAACGCGTAGAAATAACCGACCAGGATGTTGAGGAACGCGATGATTGCGCTTAGGGCGAGGAACACCAGGGACAAAACCAACAGGTCGGGCCTATAGGAAACAACGGACACGAGGTAGGAGGCGTATCCTATCACAAAAAGGGAGCTGGTCACGATGTAGGCGAAAACCGCGAGTTCAAAAAGCAAGGGAATCCCCAATTTCCAAACTTCAAACGATGCCCGTGATTACCGTGGCATCCCCGCCGAGGCTTTTCACGTAACTGCCGACTTCCAGGCCCAGGTCCGGCCCGGAGGCCGCCGCAATCCCCGAAAGCACGGTGTATGTTCCCCTGTCTTCGGCTTTGAGCACTTTCATCGAGAACAAGCCGAAATCTGCCGGCACCGAAGGCCGCTTGTTCCAAACTATGTAGACCTGGCGGAAAACGTACGCCTTGTCGTTTTCTTCAACGTAAAGATAGCCGCCGGGATACGCGCGCCTGAGGCGCTCCTGCAGTTGCAGCGTCGTGATTCTTACCGGCCCGCTTGCGTTCACGCTGCCCACGAAGTACCAGCCGTATTTGGCGGAAGACGTGAAGTTTATTTCGGGAATAAGGGACTCCACTTCCGCTTTGCCCGCGCCCGGGGGCAGGCCGTATATGGCGAGGTTGGGCGCGCCGGGAAGGCCTTCCAAAAACCCGCTTGTGCGGTAAATCGCGGCCTGCGACCCGTACGTTTTGTCGTAGACGTGGCTTGCGAAAAACAGCGTTGAAAACAAAAGTATTCCAAGCAGCGTTATCCTCTTCCAGCCCTTTTCCGCGCCCAAAAACGCGAAAAAAGCCGATGCTACGATGGCGCCGGGGAACCAGTCGCGGTAGTAGAGCATGCTTCCCAAAAACAGGTTTGGCAAAAAGCCGACGAACGAGCCCGCGGCAAGGGGCACCAAAAACCGCTCTTCCGCGGTCGCCTGCTTTTTCTCCCTGAACAGGTAAATTGCAAGAAGGGTCGCCGCGCTTATCCCCGTCTGCGTGAAAATCCCGCCGTCAAACGAGGCTATCGTGAAAAGGAAAACCGCCGCCGCCAAAACAAGCGCGCCAAGCGCGCTTTTTTCCCGCAGCACGGACAAGAACCCGAAGCCGACGACCGCGGCAGTAAGCAAAAGAGTCAACGGCGCCGCAGCGTCCGCCCACGGCACTATTCCGTACATGGGCTGGCCGTTGTCCACCTGCCCGCCAAGCGGAATGCCCGTGTTTTTTTCCAAAAAGAACAAGGCGGTCTTGGAAACGTGGTTGTGCTGCAAATAGTCGCCCTCCCAGCACCAAGAGCTTCCGCAATCGGTGACGTGTGAAACGTAGGAATTCACGTCCGCGCCAAGAACGCCCAGGAAAGCCGCCTGCAAAAGCACGCCGTAAGCCATCGAAACAACCGCCGCGGCGAAAAACGCCGTGCGCACGCGCTTGCCGCCGTATTCGGGGTTTCCTAAAAAGCCCTTTAGGGACAGGCAAAGGGCGAGGAATGCGACAAAGACGACGCTTTTGGCGTATGAGTTTCCCTCGGTCATGAGCCGTATTGCCGCGTGGAAAAGCTGCATTGCGGAAGGCGACAGAAGCGCGAAAACAAGCATTGCCCACAATAGGCCCGCGAGCAAAAGCGATTCCTTAGACTTGATTTCAAGCTTCAATTTTACC
>DAHXMR010000213.1 GCA_027371655.1 Microcaldota archaeon | reverse complement strand
AACGTCCTTCAACGGAATGCCCGCGTCCGCAAGCGCAATCGCGCCCGCCGTAATGCCCGCAACGCGCGTCCCGCCGTCGCTCTGGAGAATTTCAATGTGCATGTCGATTCCCGTCTTGGGGAACTGCTCCACAAAAACAACGTTCTCGAAAACGTGGCGCCCGACCTTGCCGATTTCCGCCGCACGCCTGTTGGGCCCCATCCTTCCATGCTCCTCAAGCGAGCAGAACGGCGCCATCGCATACCTGCAGTGCACGATGGCACGATAAGGGTTCATGTCGTGCTTGGGAAAAACCTCGCGAGGCCCGTAAACGCCCGCGACAATCTTGTTCTTCCCCCACTCAATCATCGCGGAGCCGTTGGCCTTCTCCAACACGCCCACGGTAATCTTAAGCGGCCTCAAGTCAAGCGGCCCGCGGCCGTCAAGCCGCTTTCCATTCACGATAAGCTGCGGTTTATCCCCGCCCACAGATCCAGCCATATTCCAGTTTCACCAATTTTTTTTTCAAAAACACGAAATCCATTTTTTTTGTTCTGTTTGTTTTTTTGACTATTCAGCAGTTCAAAGGTTTAACCCGCGGTTCAATGCTGCTGCTGTTCGCGGAAACCCCCCGGCGCGCCCGAAGGCCCGGTGCTAGGTGCCTCCAGGCGGGCAAGCTCCTCCTGCGAAAGTACGATGCCCGACTCCTTCTCCAAAAACGCCTTGATGCGGTCGGTCAACCCCGACAGGTGCGCCTCGCGGCAAATCTTCAAAACAGCAATCGCGGCCAGCGCAACGTCCCCGTTCTTCAAATAAATGCGGCCATTCTTCCCAACAAACAAGTCGGACTTGGAATAGGCCTTGAGCATCGAAAGCATGCTTCCATTCCGTCCAATGATGCGGGGGACCTTCACGCTCTCCACGTCGATGAGCCTGCCGCCCCAAAGCTTGCGCGGCTCAACAAGCAACGGCTCGTGAACCTCGTCAACCGAGCGGATCTTCGCCGAAATCACGTCGCCGACCTCGAACGCCTCGCGCG
>DAHXMR010000107.1 GCA_027371655.1 Microcaldota archaeon | reverse complement strand
ACTACGGAACACTCACAGAAGAACGCAGATGCAACCTCAACCCCACAACGGGCAAGTGCGACGAGCCCTGCGGAGGAAAAGGACAACAATGCTGCGAAAACACGTGCTTTGCCGACGAAATAACGACCGGAGTGAAAGATGACAAAACCGAGTGCTTTGCAGGCGCGATGTGCGACTGCGGAAAAATCTCGCAAAACGCTTGCACCAAGGGAAAAGACCCCGCACAGCCCCAGGAATGCGTTTCCCCGGGCCTGGTGAAATACCCCGACGGGAAATGCAGGCCGTGCGGATTCTTGGGACAACTGCCATGCAATCCGGAGTTAGCCAATCCCGTCTGCAACGTTGGAATTTCAGGAGGCTCGCAAGACTCCTGCCAACTCCGCCAAAACCAAGCCGATACCGGCTCTGCAGGCGGCAGTGGAGGAGGAAGCGGAAGCTTCGGAAACCCATGCACCCCGAACGACTTGGCAACCTGGTGCAGCCCCCAATGCATAACCGGTGCGGGAGTGCCAGTTGGATGCGACCCTGCACAAGTAAAACCCGATCTGAAAAAAACGGCAGACCAACAACTTACCGAACTGCCCAGCCTGCCCGACACCAAATGGCAAAACTACGACCAACTCCAAGCAGCAGTTACAAGCGGAACAGCCGGCCAAACAATGCTTAACCAAATGATTCCCCCCGCATTTACCGACCTCGCCGCTGCGGCAAGCCCCCAAGGGGCGCAAGCGGTAGCAGATAGTAAAAATCTTCTGAATGATGCCGCAAAAGCCCAATACAACATTGTTGCCGCTTCAAGCGGAATATCAACAAGCTGCGAAGACCCGAACACCTTCCAAGACGGAATATGCCGCACACCCCTAAACAACCCCGTCTTCCAAGACCACCCGGAATGGTGCCAAAAAGCAGACAACAAAGACCCTTGCCAAACCGCAGGCAAGACCTGCGGATACAACACCGGTGCAACCGGCGCATCTTCGCCAGACAAATGCTGCAACGGAGGATATGTTCGAGAAGTTTGCCCGGACGGTAAACCTTGTTACGATACTAATGATTGCGCGGGGTGCCCAATTAAGGTCAAAACGTGCATTTAGCACTTAAGGGGCTAATTGTTCCACACTGCTTCCCGCAGTTTCTAAAAAGTGCTTGAAACCAGTATATTTTCTTAAACTAGCCAACCAATCCGGATTCACTTGCTGTTCAATTTTTTCAATATCTTCAGGGGTATATTTCTGTGCAGCAGCTTCGATTGCGTTGCGGTGTTCAAAAATCTTACGTACCGAATATAACGCAGTTACCTGTTCTGCATCGGCATCGGTTGGCACATGCCCAAGATTATTGATATAGAGCTTAAGATATTGATTATCCAGCTTGTCGAAATAATTTGGATCCTGTTGAACCTTCTTGATGTAATCGCCCATAGCCGCCACATAGTCCTGTTCTGGCCCCAAGTACGGCCGATCACCAGTCGCATCATGAATCGCACTATTAATCAATCCCTGTATCTCGCTTTGCGACACTTGCACCCCGAATTTTTGCCTTGCGTTTTGTTGTATTTCTTGTTTTATCGCGTCTTGGAATCCCATATTCTGGTAGTCCATCACCAAGCCCGAGGGCAGTGTGCGGGTTTGTTGTGTGGTTTGTGTTTGTTCTGTTTGGGTGGTTTTGGCTTCTTGCGCGTGGCTTGATTTTGCGCCCAAGGCGTAGCCTCCGAGGCCGCTTCCCGTAATTGCGATTGCGCCGATTACTGCTGCCAAAAGCTTGAATCGCTTGTATTTTTGCCCCAAGTTTTCCGCCGCCTTGGACGCGCGGGTGCCCTGCAGTTTTGCGGCAACGCCGGGAAGCGCGCGGGCAACGTCCTCGGGGGGCATGTCTTTGGCGAATTCCCGGAGGATTCGTTTCACTTCGTCGGGCTTGAATTGCTTTGCCACCTGCGGCGCGTAGCGGGGGAGGAATTCGGCGATCATTTCCGCTCGCTTTTGCTCGCTTATCTTGCTTGCCACGGGGTGGCGGGCGACTATGCGGCGGTAGTGCGCAAGCAGGTCGCGCTCGTCAACGGACGGTTTTCCGCGCAGGAGCTTTTTGCCCTCCAAAAGCATGTAGTTAGCGCGGTGCGTGGTGGCCTCCTGGGGGTCGGGGTATTTTGCGGCAAACGCCTCGACGTAAGCGTCGCGGATTTTCTCCGCCTCCGAACCGGGCTTGGGCAGGCCATATGCCACAAGTTCAGCTTTCCTGACGTTTGTTCCGCGGTTTCCGTTGTATTCCCGAGCCATTTTTCACAACACCCATTGGCAGCAAATAGTTTTACTTCGGTTTCAAGTATAAAAAACCGGCTTTCGGGCGTTTTAACTGGCTTTTTAACGGGTTTTGCCGAAATGAATGGCAAAAAAAGGCGTTGAAAAACTTGGCTGAATTGCTTTGCGTGGTCGACGAAAACGACAACGTTTTGGGCAGCCGTCGCCGCGGCAAAGTGCACTCTTCCCAAGCGTGGCACCGGGGCGTGCACATACTTTTGGAAAACGAAAAGGGCGGAATCGCGCTGCAAAAGCGCGCGGCGTGGAA
>DAHXMR010000175.1 GCA_027371655.1 Microcaldota archaeon | reverse complement strand
TTGACAATCGGCGTCAAATCCGTGCGCGAAAAGCTTTTCCTGCAAAAAATCTCCAAAGCCGCCTCCTCCGGGCTTAGGCCAGCGCAGATTTTCATCGTGGGCGTTTTCTCCAACGAGTTTATCCCAAGGAGCGCGACGAGGAGGAGGAAGAACGTGTCGAAGCTGCGTTCTATCAAAAGGGGCGCCAGGGGCTTTCCGAAGCCGACCTTCGCGAGGCGCTTGATTATGTATGCGCGGGCAAGCTCCCCGCTTCCGCTTGGCAAAAACTCGTTGGAGAAAACGCCCACGATGAAAATCTGCGCTGGCCTAAGCCCGGAGGAGGCGGCTTTGGAGATTTTTTGCAGGAAAAGCTTTTCGCGCACGGATTTGACGCCGATTGTCAAGGTTATCATCAGGAATACCGCGGCAACCCCGGCCAAGTCGGCGCCGGACATTATGTGCAGAACTTCGTTCCATCCGACTTTGGTGGCGCCCACGAATACGAGGACGAGCACTCCGAAGCCCAGGGGCAGGAAGCGCTTGAGTTTTGAAAGTTTCAAAGTGCAACAACCCGGATAATCAGCGCTTTTTGAAAAAGCGGTCCTTTGCCTTTTTCGCCGCCTTGGTGAGGGTGTGCACGAAGATGGGCCGGGTGCGCGACCGCCGCCCGATTGCTATGCTTTTTCTGTCCAAAACGCTTTGCTTCAGTTCTTCCGGGGTTTGGCCGGGGACTATGGCGTAAGAGGTTGAAAGCTCGAAAACGAAGTGCGCGTCGCTTCCCGCAATCACGGATTTGCGGTTTTTGAGCGCGAAAAAAAGCGCTTTCTCGTTGTCCTCCCAAGCCGGCACGCGCGAGTTGTACGCTTCAATCGCGTCAACCATCGCCAGCTGCTTTTCGGACAACTTTTCGGGGTCGAGCCTGAAGCGGCGGTATTTGTCGAACGGGTGGGGGACCGCGACGATGCCGCCCTGGCCGTGCGTTTCCCTGCAGGCGTCTTCGAACTTGCGCGCCCTTATTGCGCGGCTTATGAAAAGGCACAATACTTCGCCGCGGTCGGTGAGCACTTCCTCCCCGCCAATCACGACGAGGTTGGGGGCGATTTTTTTTGCGGCAATCCTCGCTTGGGCAACCGCCTCGAACGTGCCGTGGTCGGTGATGGCAATGCCGCCGAGCCCCTTGCGCACGGCGGCGCGAATCAATCGCGCGGGCTCGGAGAACGAGTCCGGCGAATATTTCGTGTGCACGTGGAAGTCGATTTTCAAGTTCCAAACCCGTTTCCCGCGCCAAGGGCGCGGCTGTTGCAGGGGATTAGAAAAAAAGCCATTATAACCCTGTCGGGCAGAGGCGCCCCAAAGAATTCCCCGCGCCAAAATGGGAGAGGAGCGCTTGCGCTGAAGTGGGGGCAAAAAAGAAAAATAAAAAAGGAAAGGAAAATGGGGGGAGTGGAAACTACTTTCCGCCCTTGCCTTCCTTCTTTCTCGAGCGCTTGACGCGCAAATTCGGGTAATCGCACTTCCTGCAGCGGAGCGCGCCGCGCGGGTTGCGCGCCTTGCACTTCTTGCAGATGAATATCTTGGTCAATGCCTTGTCGGCTATAGGAAACTTGCCCATTACAAATCAAACCTCTTTGCAAAAGAAGAAAAACTTCTTCGAAACTCAAACTCCAAAACGAGACTGAAAAGTTATGCTCACGCGCTTTTTTATACCTTGCCGCACACAAATAAAAAACAGTTTTTCCGAATTTTTACCGCGCGAAAAAAACTTTTTTTGCCTCTGTAGCTCAACCTGGTAGAGCGACTGCCTAGTAAGCAGTAGGCTGTGGGTCCAAATCCCATCGGGGGCTTTGTTTTCTTTTTTTTTCTATTTCTTTTGCTGGCTTTCCTCAAGCGACCTTTTGAGTTCCGCGATTTTGTCCGTGGGGTAGAGTTTTTTGAATAATTCCGAGTGCAGGGCGGCGTGCAGCAGGCTGTCTATGAAGCGCCTGTGCCCGGGGTAGCTTGAGTAGAGCCGTTGCGGTATGCTTTCGGCTTTCCCTTCGAGGGGCGTGGTTTCGCGTGTCATTGCCGCGTCGAAGTAGTCTATTATTCCCAGTTTAAGGAAGGCGTCCTTCACTTTGCGGTAGTCTTTTTCCATGTGCGGGAAATCGGCCAGAAACTCTTCCTTGCTTATGCCGTAGCCTTCCCCGTTTCCGCGCCAGTGGTGGCTTCCCCGGTACGCTGCAAGGTAAGCCTTTAGGACGGGGTGTTCGTCGTACTCGTTGGTTTTCGCTATCGAGTCGTAGCCCCAGCGGTGGTGTTTTTGTTGTATCTGCTTGATTTGGCTTGGCGTGAGTTTTTCCCAGCTCCACGATCGGGGGACTTTTTCCTTGCCCTTGTCGTGCATGAGGGCGCCGTAGAACCCGAAGGGCATGCGGTGCTCCTGCGCGAGTTTGTGCGCCACAAGCGCCATTCTCATGGAGTGCTCGTCCCAGCCAAGCACGTGCCCCCTCCAGCGGTCCAATAGCCTGCGGCCGTCCGCGGAGAGCTTTTCGTAATCGGCGTGCCTGCTGCCCTCGTTGAGTTTTTCTATGCCCTTCATTTGCGCGTCCACCGCATCGCGCAGCTGCCGGGGAATGTAACAGAGCTTAGCCGGCTTGTGCGGCTGAAACGGCGCCATAACTAGTCTTTCTTGAGAAACCGGGTTTTATTTGCGCCGGTTTGGGCGGGATTCGGGGCGTGGGAGGGCACGGACGGGTTTGGCGGCACAAGGGGGGTTTGGGGCTTATTTTTTCAAGGCCCATTTTTTGAGGGTTTCGTAGTCCTGCTCGCCGCACAACGCGTCGTTTGTTTCGGTGTTCAGGAAGACCGGCGTGCCCATGAAGCCCCCGCACGCGTTGTTCAGGGTTTTTTCGTGCTTGCGCATTTCCGCCTGGTTCGCCTGGTCGTGCCAGACTTCAAGCTGCTCGATTTGCACCTTTTCCTCCTTCTTCAAGCGCTCGACAAGCGGCGCCATCACGGCGCAATGCGGGCACTCCCTTCCCCAGAACTCTACAAGTTTTGCCATGTTTTCACCAGTTGATTTTCAGAAGCCCTGCACGAGCTTGGCTTCCTGCGGCGTTATTGCCACGTACGCGTTCGGTGTGTGGCACGTCGGGCACTCCGCGGGCCCCGCCATTCCGTAGTGGATGTCCCCGCACACTGTGCAACGCCAAAAAGTCTTGCCCATTTTCAACCCCCTAAAATCATTTTTTCGCGTAATTGCTCCTCTTTACAAACAGGCTGCACCAGCATTCGCCTTTTTCCTGCCACGTTTTTTGCGCGAAAAAGTTGCACGGGCACACAAGTTGCAGGTCGCGCTGGAAGTCGGTGGTGCGCATGCGGCACGGGCAGTATTTCAGCCCGTAATTTTTCTCGTTCTCAACCACGCCTTTCACAAGCAGCGATACGCGGGATTCGTCTGGGTTGAGTTGGAACTCCTTGCCCCCGCAGTAGGATTCGATTGCCTTTCGGAAAAATTCCCCCCCGTTTTCCATTTTTCCAGCCTGCCGCTTCGCGGATTGCCCTGGTTGGTTTCAACGCTTTGCGCGAATAAAAACGGCGCGGTTTTTTATACGGCGCGCGGTTTCTTCTTGCAGTGGTTTGTGGGGGCTGTCTGGTTTGGCAAGGTATCGCATAGAGTTCGACCGGCCCAATTGCGCGGGGTACGGCAACTGCTGTTCGGTTTGCCCGCAGTTTTGGCAAATGCAGGCGGACAAGAAGTCTTCGGTCAAAGGCGGAACCAAGCGGGCGGACGGGTGGGAAGTCCTCGAAATTCCGGAGGAAGATTTGCCCGGCAACAGGGACGCGGCCTTTTCCTGTCCCGTGAACGCGATTCACAGAGTTAACCTCGAAAGCGGCGAGAGGATAATTTAAGTGGGTTCCGAATTCACCTGGAAAATCGGGGGCGAGGCCGGCTATGGCATCCTCAGCGCTGCAAACATTTTTTCCCGCGCGTTTGTCCGCGGGGGATACAACGTTTTTGCAACCAGCGAGTATCCCTCCCTTATCCGCGGCGGGCACAACACGGGCACGGTGCGCGTTTCGCAGCCCCGGGTTTTTTCGCACGCCAATCCCGTCAACGTCTTGGTCGCGCTCAACGGCCAGACCGTTGACTTGCACAAGGCCGAACTTTCCGCGCCTTGCGCGCTTTTGCACGACGAGTCCATCGACGTTTCCAAAAAAGGCGTGCGAAGTGATGCGGCGGTAATTTCCGTTCCCTTCAACAGGTTCGCGCAGGAAAAGGGGGAGGCAAAGGTGATGGTGAACACCGTTGCCGTGGGCGCGTCGCTTGCGCTTTTGGGCTATCCCTTCGAATTGCTCGAAGGCGTGCTGAAGGACGTTTTTGCGCGGAAGGGGAAGAAAGTTGTTTCCGACAACGTTTCCGCGGCGCGCGGGGGGTTTGATTGGGTGAAAAAATCCGCTGCGGCGGATGGTTTCGGATTGAAAATTCAGCCCCTAAAAACAGATTTCCCGAAGGCGGTAATAAGCGGCAACGAGGCTATCGCGATGGGCGCGATTGCCGCGGGCGTGCGCTTCCACGCGCAGTATCCAATGACGCCCGTGAGCGGGATTCTTACTTACCTTGCGCCGCGCGCGGAAGAGTTGGGCATAGTTGTGCACCAGCCGGAGGACGAGATTTCCGCAATCAACGAGGCGATTGGCGCTTCTTTTGCGGGAGTGCGCGCGATGACCGCGACAAGCGGCGGCGGGTTTTGCCTGATGACCGAGGGCTTGGGGCTTTCCGGGGAAACGGAAACCCCGCTTGTGCTTGTCGAAGGGCAAAGGCCGGGGCCAAGCACGGGGCTGCCCACCAAGACCTCGCAGGCGGATTTGCGTTTTGTTTTGCACGCGAGCCAGGACGAGTTTCCCCGAGTCGTTGTCGCCCCCGGAAGCGTGGAGGAATGCTTTTACCTGTCCGCCGAAGCGTTCAATTTGGCTGAAAAATTCCAGTTGCCGGTGATTGTGCTGGTGGACAAGTATCTGGCGGAAAGCGCCAGGAACGTTTCCTTGGACGACTCGCGCGTTTCAATCCAGCGCGGCAAGTGGGCGGCAAAGCCGGAGGGGAACGCGGAGGTTTTGGAAAAAAATTTCAAGCGCTACGCCTTCACGGAAGACGGGGTGTCGCCCCGCTCGCGCCCGGGGATGAAAGGCGGGGTTTTCGACGCGTCAAGCGACGAGCACGACGAGAAGGGATTCTTGGAAGACGAGCCCGTGCTGCGGGGCAACATGCACGCGAAGCGCATGAAAAAAATCGGAGCCGCACGTGGGGCTTTGCCCGCGCCTGTTTTGCAGGGCGGCAAAAATCCGCAAAGCGCGGAGAACGTCGTGCTTTCGTGGGGCTCCACAAAGGGCGCGATACTCGAGGCAATCGCCTTGCTTGAAAAAAACGACGGCATTTCAGCGTCGCTTTTGCAAGTGCAGTGGCTCGGCCCGTTGCACGATGCGGAGATTGGAAAAATCCTTTCCTCCGCGCGAAGGGTGGTCGGCGTCGAATGCAATTATTCCGGCCAGCTTTGCGGCCTCGTCCGCGAGAAGGCCGGTTTTGAAGTGAAGGAAAAAGTGCTTAGGTGGGACGGCTTGCCGTTTTCCACGGATGACGTTTATTTGGAATTGAAGAAAAAGTTTTCAAAATGAGCGTTTGGTTTTTGAGTGGTTTTGATGTCGCAGTTGCCTGATTGGGGAACGAAGGAGTTTCCGACGTGGTGCCCGGGTTGCGGGGATTACAGCATTTGGAACGCGCTCAAGCGCGCTTTGGTCGAGCTTGGCCGCGAGCCGCACAACTCGGTGCTCGTGGGCGGCATCGGCTGTTCGGGAAAGGTTCCGTATTGGGTGAATTCTTACGCGTTCAACGGCTTGCACGGCAGGCCCCTTCCCGCTGCTTTGGGGATAAAGGCGGCAAACTCCTCGCTTGAGGTGATTGCAATCGGCGGGGACGGGGACGGCTACGGGGAGGGCACGAACCACTTCGTGCACGCCTGCCGCAGGAATTCGGATATCGCTTATTTTGTGCACAACAACATGGTGTACGGCCTGACTACGGGCCAGCACGCGCCCACGAGCCAGAGGGGCTTCAAGGCCAAAAGCGCGCCCGAGGGCACAACAGAACCCAGTTTGAATCCTATTGCGGTTGCCATTGCAAGCGGCGCGACTTTCGTTGCGCGCGGGTTCGCCGGCGACATACCGCACTTGTCTTCGCTTATGGTGCGGGCGGTCAAGCACAGGGGATTCGGCTATGTGGACATTTTGCAGCCGTGCGTGACGTTCAACCACGTGAACACTTTCGACTATTACATCAAGCGCGTGTACAAGCTCGAGGAAAAGGGATGGGATGCGTCGGACAAGGCCGCGGCTTTTGAGAAAACTTTGGAGTGGAACGACAAAATTCCAATCGGCGTGTTCTACCGCGAATCGCGTGAAACATTCGAGGACGGCTTCCCCCAGATTGGAAAGGCCCCCTTGGCGGAGTTGCCGTGCGAAAAGCGCGGGATTTCGGGATTGCTCAAAGAATTCGAGTGAGCATTTTTTGTTGAAGGAAAAGTGCTTCTTTTCGGGAGCCGGGCGCGTTTGGTTATGGTTTTTTTAGTTGCCCGCCGTTAATGCGCATTGCCTATGGACTTTTTCGCATTCCTTCCCGCCGCGCTTCTTGTTCTTGCCGCGACTTCGCTTGGCGCTTTCGGCATCCTTGCTTTCCGCAAAATAGGCCGCGTCGGCCACGCGGTGATGCTTTCGTTTTCCGCGGGAGTGATGGGCTTTTCCGTCTTGGAATTGCTTGCAAACTCGCACTCCTCGGCGGGGGACGCGACGGCGGTGTTGGGCTTTTTGTCGGGCCTTGTGTTTTTGGTCGCCATCGACCGCGCTTTGCCGCACATCCATCTGCTTATGGGCCGCAAAAAGCTCGAGCTTTCGTCGAAAAAGGCCGCGCTTTTGGCGGGCTCGATTTCGCTTCACAACATTCCGGAGGGAATCGCCGTTGCTTCGGCTTTCGCGGGAAGCCCGGCGCTTGGCTGGCTTGTGGCATCGGCTATCGCGTTGCAGGACATTCCCGAGGGCTTCCTCGTTTCCGCGCCCCTGGCGTGTTTCGGCGTTGGTTTCGGGACGTGCATCGGTTTCGGCGTGCTAAGCGGGGTGGTGGAATTCGTTGCCGCGGTTTTGGGCTTCTTCTTTTTGACCGCGGTCACTTCGGCGGTCCCCGCGGCCCTTGCGTTTTCCGGGGGCGCGATGACGTACGTTATTTTCGTGGAATTGCTGCCCGACGCGTGGAAGGAAGGCGAAGCGCGCGTTGCATTGCTTTCGTTTGCCTTTGGCGCGGCTTTTGCGGCAGGGGTTTCCGTGATGTTCGGGTTCTAGGTTACTTGCCGGGCCGCAAAAGGTATGCCGCGAGGAATATTGCGAAGCTGGAAATCGCTATTGCCGCGCCGGTTGGGATGCCCAAGTAGTATGACGCGGTTATCCCGCTCCAGGCCGACACTACCCCGAAAATGCACGAAAGAATCAGCGTTGTTTTGAAGCTTTTTTTGAGCTGCAGCGCCGCGCTTGGCGGTGCAATCACAAGGGACGAGATGAGCAGGATTCCCGCGATTCTCACGGAGAGCACCACCGTCGCGCCTATGAGGGCGAAGAACGCGTAGTTTATCGCCGTCACGGGCAGTCCGCTTGCGCGCGCCGATTCCTCGTCGAAGGCGATGTAAAGCAGCTGCTTGCGCAGGAGCAGGACCGCGGCAAGCACTACTGCGCCGAAAACCAGTATCGCCCAAAGGTCGGCTTCGCTTATGGCAAGGATGCTTCCGAAAAGGTATGTGGTGATGTCGATGCTGGTCGCCTTGGCAAGGGACAAAAGGATTATTCCCGCGGCAAGCCCGACGGGGAACATGAGGCCTATCGCCGTGTCGCCGGAGAGCTTGAGCTTTTCGCGCAAGCGGTTTATGCCAAGCCCGCTTGCGATTGCCACCGCGAGTGTCACTGCAAGCACGTTCACGTGGGTTGCAAGCGCGAGGGCTATTCCCGAGAGGCTTATGTGCGCAATGCCGTCGGTGATGAACGAAAGCTTGCGCAGGACTATGAACAATCCGAACGTGGCGCACAGCACGGCGACGAGGGTGGCCGCGATGAACGCGGTCTGCATGAATTTATAGGCGAATATTTCGAACATTTTTTCATACCTGTTGGCGTTAGGGATTTTGGTGGTGGTGCTCGGGGTTCCCGTTCGGGCCGAATCCCTCGCAGGCGAAGATTGCTTTTTTTCCCGCCTTCTGCTTTTCCGAGAAGAACAGCGTCTTGTTGATGCACGCGACTTTGCTCACGAGGTTTGCAACGTAGGTAAGGTCGTGCGAGACCATTACGATTGTCTTGCCCTTCTTGTTGAGGTCGCGCAGCAGGGAGCAGAATTTTTCCTGCTGTTCCACGTCGATTCCCGTCAGGGGCTCGTCCAAGAGGAGCAGGTCGGGGTCGTTGACAAGCGCGTGCGCGAGGAACACTCGCTGGATTTGCCCGCCGGAGAGTTCGCCTATGCGTTCTTCGGCGAGGTGTTCCATTCCCACTTCGCCAAGCGCCTTTATCGCGTTCGCCTCGTTCTCGGGCTTTGCGCCCATTGCCGCGACTTCGAGGGCGGTTGCGGGGAAAGTGTGGTCGAACGTGGAGCGCTGGGGGACGTAGCCTATTTTTTGCCAATCGTTGAAGCGCTCTTTGCCGAAGAGGATTATTTTTCCCGAGTCGGGCTTTTCCAGGTTCAGGGCAAGTTTCAATATGGTGCTTTTCCCGGCGCCGTTGGGGCCGATGAGCCCCAAAAAGTCGCCCGAGTCCACCGAAAAGGAGACTTTTTCAAGCACGGGGGATTCGGCGTAGCTGAAGGTCACGTTTTGGAATTCGAGGATTTTCAAGACAGCACCCTTGCAAGCGTTTCAACGTTCTCACGCATCAGGGCAAAATAATCCTTTCCATCCGCGCGCTCCTGGGGCGAAAGCGTTTCCATCGGCTGCAGCAAGAGCACGGTGCCGTTTATTTCCTGCGCAATCGAGTACGCGGCGCGCGGGTCGAGGTTGGGCTCCGCGAAAACCGTGTTGATTCCCGTTTGCCTGGCAACGTCGACTATGTTCGCCATTTCCTTTGCGCTTGGCTCGTCGCCCGCGAATTCCTCTATCACCGCGGCGTACTTCAAGCCGTAGCGCTTGTTGAAATACGAGAACGCGGGGTGGAAGCCCACATATTCCTTCTTGGAGAACTTGGAAATGCGGTTTGCGATTTCCGCGTTCAGGGAATCGAGCTTTTCGGAATAAGCCTTCGCGTTTTTATCGTAGTAATCCGCGTTTTTGGGGTCGGCCTGCGCAAGCGCGTTTTTTATCGCGCCAACTTCCTGTTTTGCAAGCACGGGGTCCAGCCACACGTGGGGGTCGAAGGGCCCGTGGGCAGCGTCCTGCGCCTGGTCGAGTTTCACCCCGCTTGAGGCTTCCACGGTGATGACGCTTTGGGGAATGCTTGCCGCGATTTGCGGGGTGTACGCCTCTAAGCCCGCGCCGTTGTAGACGAACACGCGCGCGGAATAAACCGTTTCCAAATCGCGGGGCCCCGGCTCGAACGAGTGCAGGTTCGCGCCGTCCGGCAGGAGGTTCACTACGTCCGCGCGGTCGCCCGCAACGCCTTTGGCGAAGTCTTCGAGGAAATACGCGGTCACAACAACAATGGGCTTTCCCCCCGCGCTTTGCGCGGGGGCCTGCGGCTGCAGGCACCCAAAAAGCAAGGCGGCAAAAACAAGCATTGCTGCGATTTTCCCGAACACGGCTTTGCTGCACCAAAAAACTCGAGTTGCGCCTGTGAAGCCTTACGGTTGGCGCGCTCAAAAATACTTCTGTTGGGCAGTTGCCCTGCGGGAGGCGCGTTTGGGGCGGTCAGTTATAGGAAACGCGTATTTTGTCCAAGGATTCCTCTTTTTTGGGCGGTTCCAAGTGGACGAACAAGTAAACGAGGTTGGTTTTTGGGTCTTTTTTGAATTCGATTTTGGTGTCCCAAATGTGGCCGGTGGTGCTCCTTGCGGAGTGGACCATTTCGCCCACCAGGCCCTTTATGCGGTCCTGTTCCCTTTGGGGGATTATCCGGCTCTCCGGAATTCGAATCGGCTCTTGGAGGCCTTTTTTTACCAAGAGCCGCCTGACAAGCGGCATCCGCGGGGTGACCGGCAACTTGTGGCGGTGGTAAACGAACAGGTATTTCTGCTTGATGGGGTTGACGTAGCCGGGGATTCCCGGGATTTTCAAGAAAGTCTTTCTTTCCGTGGGCTGCAGGAACTGGTGGAACAGAATCATTTTAGCGGGCATCCACGCCCCCCGCGTGCGTGCGAGCTTCTTTCCAAGCCGGTTGATTGCGCGTTCCATTTTTTGCCCCGCTTATTTTTGGGCGCGGCAAAGTTTTTATTCAAGCGCGGCAAGCCCGGCGCATGCCTGCCCCCGCGGTGCCGCCGGCATTTCGGTTAATATTTTTATGCCGCGTAATCCCTTTGCGGAAAAACCTTAATCCTGTTCGTCCGGCTTCCGCCGATTTTTGCTTTTTTGCAATCTTTTGTCCACAAACCGTGTTTTGAAATGGAAACCGCAAAGACACTGTCGCACTCGCCCAAGCGGGACAAGCTAGTGATAATGGCAAGCGTGCTCAGCGGCCTTTTCCTGTCCGCCCTCGACCAGACCATCGTGTCCACCGCGCTTCCCAAGATGGTCGCGTCCTTGGGCGGCGTGGAGCTTTTGAGCTGGGTGGTGTCCGCCTATCTGCTCACCTCGACGGCGACCGTGATTGTTTACGGAAAGCTATCGGATGTTTACGGCCGCAAAAAACTTTTCTTGGCCGGCATAGGAATTTTCCTCGCCGGCTCGATTCTCTGCGGCCTGTCGCAGGACATAGTTCAGTTGATCGTCTTCCGCGGCATCCAGGGCATAGGCGGAGGCGCGATTCTCGTGAATTCGATGGCGATTATCGCCGATTTGTTCCCGCCCGCCGAGCGCGGCAAGTGGCAGGGCGCAATAGGCTCCGCGTTCGGCCTCGCCTCGATAGTGGGTCCGCTTTTGGGCGGCTACCTCACCGACACGGTGGGGTGGCACTGGATTTTTTTCATCAACGTGCCAATCGGCATTGTTTCCATGGCAGCGCTTGTCCGCTTTCTGCCCGCAATTCCCGGCACGGGTTCCGCCAAAATCGACTACCGCGGCTCCGCGTACATTGTTGCCGCCATTTCCGCGCTCATGCTGGCGCTGCTTTTGGGAGGCGCGTACTACGCGTTCGGCTCGGCGCAGATTCTAGGATTGTTCGCGCTTTCCGCATTGGGGTTCTATTTGTTCGTGCGCGAGGAAAGGAAGGCGGTCGACCCCATCCTGCACCTTGGCATTTTCAAGAACGACATTTTCAGCCTGTCCTCGGCGATAGTGTTCATCAACGCGACCGCGATGTTCGGCGCCATAATCTACCTTCCTCTTTTCCTGCAGGCAGTGCTTGCAAAAACCGCCACCGAATCCGGCCTGCTCATGACGCCCATGGTGGTATCGCTTGTGCTCACAAGCGCGGTGGCGGGCCAGATAACCTCCAGAACCGGAAAATACAAGGCAGTGGCCCTTGTGGGCTCCGCGCTCACCGCGGCCGGCATGTTCATCCTTTCCTTCCTTGGGCCCGCGTCCAAGGAATCCGACATAACCGCGTCGATAATCGTGCTCGGCATGGGGCTTGGCGCGTCCATGCCCGTGTTCGTCCTCGCGGTGCAAAACGCGTTCGAGCACTCGAAAATCGGCGTTGTCACCGCGGCACTGCAGTTCTTCCGCAGCATCGGCGGCCTCATCGGAGTCGCGGTGTTCGGCGCGATATTCGTGATGGGGGTGAACGCGAACCTCGCCGCGCTTGGAAGCGGGATGAGCCTGCAAAACCCGGACGCGCTTATGCAGAGCCACGCGGTTTCCGGAATGCCCCCGGGCGAGGCGGCAAAAATAAAGGCGGCGCTATCGTCCGCGCTGGACTTTACGTTCCTCGTTTCCGCGGCGGTGGCTTTTGCCGGATTGGTTCTTACGTTCCTGTTGCGCGAAATCCCGTTGCGCAAAACCCACGACCCCACCTTGCAGGAGGCGGCAAAAGAGCTGGCATTGGAAGAAGGCTACTTCGAACCAAAGGACGAGCCCAAGGCTTAGTTGGGAAAGCATTTGGAGCGTTTCGGGTGCTAAAAATCAGGCGCCGACCAGCACGTCGTTCCCCTCGATTTTCACTTCGAAGTATTGTTCCATAACCAGCCCGGCAAGCGCGGCAAGGCTGTAGAAATATGCCGCGCTTGTGCCCACCGCAATCAGCGTGTCCATGCTGGCGGTGCCGTTGCGCAGGGCTGCGTAGGCCCCTTGGTAGAACCCGCGGCCGACGTAGAACTGCACGGGCGTGGACAGAAGGAAAAGCAGCCAAAGCCTGTAGGGAAAGTCCATGAGGAACATTCCGAGGGCGACCGCGGGAATGCTGAACGCCGCGGAAAGGATAGTGAGGCGCTTGAGTTGTGAAATTTCTGCCTCACGGACGGTTTTCTCGCGTTCATAGTCAGCCCCGACGGCTGCCCCGTATCCCAGGGACTTCACGGTTTCGACAAGCTGCGTTTCGCTCGCCCGCTTTTCGTCAAAATCAACGGCCGCCTTTCCCGCGGAGTAGTTCACGTTTGCGGAAGCAACGCCGGGAAGCTTGGACAGCCTGCGGTTGATGAGGGTCGCGCAGCTGGCGCAGTGCATTCCATTTATCGAAAGGACGGTTTTTTTTCAAATCTACGCACCTGTGGGTTTTAGTGGGTTTTAATCGGGCGATTGGGCAATCAAACGATTTTCAAGGCGAATGCCGAGTGCGGGCCCCAAACTATTATCGCGCTGAAAATCGCGAAAAGCAGCGTGTTTGCCGCGACCGCGGCCGCAAGGTTTGGCCTTGCGCCTTTCGGCAGCGGCCCGC
>DAHXMR010000161.1 GCA_027371655.1 Microcaldota archaeon | reverse complement strand
CACCGCAAGCGCGCGGGAACTTTTGCTTGAAAAGGGGGTTGCGGAAATCGAACGCTCGTGCGGCAACAAATCCGCCACCGAACTCTTCGATTCCAAAGTCACGCGCGCAGCGCAAAAGGGCATTTTGCGGGAATACAAAAGCAGGCACATCGCGCTTGCCGCAAAAGCCGACCTTTTCCTTGTCGCGCCGGCGAGCGCGAACACCATCAACAAAATGGCTTGCGGCATCACCGAGGAAAACTGCAAAGCAGACCTGCTTTTGAGCCTCTACCTGTCCCTGCCAGCGCATTGCCTTGTTGCACTCGCGCCTGCAATGCACTCGCAAATGTGGAACCACCCCGCAACACGCGCAAGCGTTGCAGCACTCAAAGAACGCGGGGTTTTCCTCATAGGCCCAAGCACGGGAAGGCTGGCATCGGGCGACCAAGGCGTTGGGAGAATGAGCGAGCCCGCGGAAATAGCGGGCGAGGTTGAAAAAATTCTCGCAAAAAAAGGGCTCGACGGAGTGCGCGTGCTTGTTACCTCCGGGCCGACCAAGGAATACGTCGACGGGGTGCGCTTTCTTTCAAACGATTCAAGCGGGATTACGGGATGCGAAATAGCCCGCGACGCCGTCCTGCGCGGGGCAAACGTGACAGTAATACTTGGGCCCGCAACCCGTGAGGCGGAAGAAATTTTGCCAACCGGCGTGCGTGTGGTTCGCGTCACAAGCGCAAAAGAATTGTTCGGCGCGGCAAAACGCGAATTTCCCAAAAGCGATTTGTCCTTCTTTGCCGCGGCGGTTGCCGACTTTGCGCCCGAAGGCAAAACAGAGGGAAAAATCCGCAAGGGCGAGCTTGCGGGATTGCTCTTGAAACTTGTGCAAACCCCGGACACCCTCGCATACTGTGGCAAAAAAAAGACAAAACGCCAAATAGTTGTGGGCTTCGCCCTTGAAAGTGCCGATTTGGAAAAGAATGCGCGCAAAAAACTGGTTTCCAAAAACGCGGACCTGATTGTGGCAAACCCGCCGCAGGCGGCGGGGGGCGAAAAATCCCAAGCAACCCTGGTATGGCACGGGGGCACGGAAAGGCTTGCAATGCAAAGCAAGAAAACCACCGCCTCACAAATAGTCGCAAAGGCAATCCAAATTTGGAAAAAGTAAAATGGCCCCCCTTCTGATTTTGATGCTCGGCTCATTCGCGCTCGTGCAGCTTTTGGCACTTGGGCTTGGCGCCGTTTTCGTCTTGCAGCAACTGTCCCTTGTCCAAAACTCCGCGGACGCCGGAAACTCGCTTTTCTTCTTCGGCTACATCGTTGCCGCGGCAATAGCCCTGCTTTTGGTGCTCAAATTCTACAAGGGCAAAAAACTGTTCTTCGCACTCGAACTTCTGCTTTACTTCACCGCATTCGAAATAGCCTTCGAAGCCATCCTCGCCGGCACCGCC
>DAHXMR010000158.1 GCA_027371655.1 Microcaldota archaeon | reverse complement strand
GCGACTTTTTGCAGAACCTCGGGGTCCCGGTTTACAAGTATTGGGTGGAGCCCATCGAGTCCAGGGGAGTGCCGAGTTTTCCGGTAACCGTCGGCGTTTTTGTATTGCTCGCCTTTTTGCTGTGGCTAATGCTTCAGCCGGCGTCGCTTGTCGCGCTTACGGTGAAGGTGTCGTCCGATGGCAGGGCGTTGTCGGGGGCGAATGTTTCGCTTTCTTATGGTGATGTTTTGGTGTGGAAGCCGTCGAGTGCGAGCGGTTCGGCGGTTTTCGAGGGATTGCCGGTCGGCGTGCGGGTTTTTTTGAACGCGAGCAAGCAGGGCTATTCGCCCGCGAAGGCGAACTATTCGTTCGTGGTGTCCGAGTCGAAGAAAATCCCGTTCGAGATGAACGCTAATTTTCCCGCGCCATCGCCTTCGGGTTCGCTTGTGCTGCGGGTTTTCTCCAAGGATTCGTTCGGCAAAAAGAAGTATCTGGAGGGCGTGCGCGCCACTTATTCGTCGGTCGCGGGCATCGAGCTTGGCACTGTGACCACCGCGTTGGACGGGTCCGCGACGCTCGTGTTCGACGGTTCCAACAGCGTGGTTTGCTTCAAGCTCGAGAAAAGCGGTTTTTCCACGAAGACGGGCGCGTGCGCGTCTTTTTCAAAGGGAGTTTTCGAAGTCGAATTGGCCTCCGGCGAGCCCAAGAAGTCGCGCCTTGCGGTGAGCGTGGTTGACGGGAACGGGAATTCCGTCGTTTCCAAGGTCGAGGTTTTTGCGGAGTACGGTTCGAGCCCGCTGTCGGTTTTGCAGACCGACGGCCGGGGGCAGGCGGAATTCAATTTCGCGTTCGGCTCCAGGTTGTTCGTCAACGCCGAGCCGGCAAGGCAGGCGGACAAGGGCAGGCTTGCGCCGTTTTACGGCGAGTCCGACGTCTTCCAATTGGACGCAGAGGATTATCCTTACACCGTGGTGCTTGGAAACCGTTCGGGGTACGGAATGGCGGTTTTGCGCGTGCTTGACGACGCCGACGGTTCGCCGGTTGAGGGCGCGGAGGCGGCTGTTTACGACACCGCGTCGCCTTCGAAGGGGAAAATCGGCAAGTCGCAGTTCACTGATTCAAGCGGCAGCGCGTTCTTCGACATTTCCAACACGACGGTCGCGTACGCGACGGCGTATAAGGCCGGGTTTTTGCCTGGTGCGGCGCTCGGGCTTAGGGTTGGAACAAGCAAGGAAATCCGGCTTCACAAGGCGACTTCGTTGAATTCGGGTTTCGTGCGCGTGTTCGTGGCGGAGGAGAATTCCTCGCTTGTGCCGGGGGCGCTTGTTGGCTTGTATTCGGGGGATTTTCCGTTGGGCATTCCTTCGGGTTTGACAAATGAGAGCGGTTTCGCGTTTTTCAGGGACGTGCCAACTGGCTCGGATTTGTATGCGCGCGCGTTTTTGGCAAGGGATGCCAGGACCGGGCACAGCGGCGCGTTCAAGGCCGCGCCCTCGCAGGTTTCAAACGTTACCGTGGTGCTGGATCCCGGCACGGGCACGGTTTTGGCGCAGGTGTACGACGCGTGGTCGGGGCTGCCTGTGGCGGGCGCGTCGGTTTCCGCCTCGTGGATGGGCAAGGCGCCCGCCGCAAGCTGTTCCACGAATTCAAGCGGGGAATG
>DAHXMR010000146.1 GCA_027371655.1 Microcaldota archaeon | reverse complement strand
AACGTGCGCGAAAACGACTACCGCGTTATTGACAGCTTCTTCCTTTTCGGAGGTTTCCGCGCTTTCGACGGTTTTCGCCGCGGTCTTGTACCAGAACTCGTCTGTGTTGAACATCAAAAGTTTCATTTGCAGCCAAAGCCCCGGTTGCCTGTTTGGAAAATCAGAAGCATACGGTTTTGTCGGCTTCTTTTACGAGCGCGTGCAGGTCTTTCATTCCCGAAATCGGGCAAAGTGCGCCGCCCTGCTTGTTGCGCATCTTGAGGCAGGTTCCGCACGCGCGTATTGCGCCGCCTGCCGCGAGGAATTTTTCCGCCTCGCTTTTTGAGGGGAATTGTTCCGTGCTGTTTTCCGCGTAGTCGACGGCTTTTCCCATGAGGAAAACTGTAACTTCGTCGCCTTCTTTTTTAGAGAAGTTGGCGAACCGGAACGCGCTCCAAGCGGCCTCAATGTCGCCGGTTGAAATTATTATCGCAAGCTTCATTTGGGTTCTACCCGCATTGGTTCACTCTATTATTTTTGCCATTAGTGGAAACTTTTTGTAGGGCTGGTTGAATTTATCCGAGCCCATATGAGCTTCGCCGTGCGGTATGATTAACGTTCCGCCCAAGCGGTTGAGCATTTGCCTGCCTTGCCGGTCGTCGCAGCCCCACGGGTCGTTGTCGGAATTTATGAAGACGAATTCCTTTGCGTGCGCCCGTATTTTTTTCCAGTCGTATTTTTCTTGAAGGATTTTGTTCGCTCCCTTTGGGAGCGGAGTTGAGTATCCGGCTACGAGAATTGCTTTTCTTATGGTCGGTTTGACGTTTTCAAGGACGCTAAGCAAGAGCGGGCATCCCGCCGAATGCGCTATGATCACGGTATTGCTGCCGTATTTTTCCTTAAGCGCGGTAGGCAGCCATTTTGCAATGTCGGGCTGGTTTGCGTCGGGGAGTTGGGGGATTGACACGGCGAAGCCGCGTTTTTCCAATTCCCGCTTTGCGTAAGGCAGCCAAAACGATTTTGGCGTTTCTCCTGCGCCGTGCAATATGACTGCGTTTCGCATATCAAGCCCCATTACTCTTTTATGCTTTCCCAGAGCAGCTGTTCTTTGGAGTCCACCTGCAGGCCCTTGTCGGTGATTGTGACGGGGTGCACTTCGGCGGAGTGGTTCGTCCCCCGCATTTTGCGGACGAATATTCCGCGGTTGGGCGGCATGAAGAACAATTGCAGCACGCCGTCGGCGAGGAATTCCTCGACGCCGAAGCGGCTTAAATCGGCTTTTCCGCCCTTGGTCTCGCAGGTGAGCTGGGTGGTGCAGTTGATTTTGCGCAGTTCTTCTATCAAAAAGTACATTGCGGCGCGTATCTTGCCGACGTCTTCGGCCCAGAAGGAGAATGCGGTGATGGAGTCTATCACGAGGCGCTTGGCCTGCATTTCCTTCGCCTTGTCTAT
>DAHXMR010000119.1 GCA_027371655.1 Microcaldota archaeon | reverse complement strand
TATTCCGCGCAAAAACTTTCGGTGAACATCCCCGAATTCGACCTGCTGCTTTTGCCTTTGGCGGCAGTTGCCGCAATCGGGCTGATGCGCAGGCGCCGTTTGAAGTAAATTGAACCGTCAAGTTTTTTGGTGAAAAAAAATGCTTTGGGTCCGCATGCACCGGCCGGCAAGCCTCTCCGAAGTTGCGGGAAACGACGACGCAAAAGAGGAGGCATTGAAGTGGGCGCGCGAGTTCGAGCGCGGAAAGATAGAAAAACCCCTCATCCTGCACGGCCCGCCGGGCGTGGGAAAAACCGGCCTTGCGGAAGCGCTCGCAAACGATATGGGCTGGGGCATAGTCGAGGCAAACGCGGGCGACCTGCGCGACGCCGAAACGATGCAAAAAATATTCGGCCTCTCGTCATCCTCGGCGGGATTGCTTGGCACGCGCAGGCTTCTTCTCATCGACGAGGTCGACGCGGCGCGCGACCGCGGCGAGTTCCAGGCGCTTTCGCAGATAATCCGCGAAACCAGCCAGCCGATAATATTCACCGCGAACGACCTTTGGGCGCAATCCATTTCCACGATAAGGCTCGCGTGCAAGCCCGTTGAAATGAAAAAGGTCAACGCCAGAAGCGTTGCCGAGGCGCTCAAGCGCGTGGCGAAAACCGAGGGCGCAAGCATAAGCGAGGAGGAAGTGATGCGCATAGCCCGGGACTGCGCAGGCGACCTGCGCGCGGCGATAAACGACTTGCAGGCCGCCTGCACTGGAAAAACCGCGTGCGAAATCGCCACCGGTTCGCGCGAGCGGGAAAAAGGCGCGTTCGACGCGGTGAGGCACGTGCTCAAGGCCGAAACCTACAGGGACGCGATGGAGGCGGCCGAGGGATTGGACGAGGAGCCGGGAACGCTTTTGCTTTGGATCGCCGAAAACGTGCCAAACGAATACGAAACCGCGGAAGAAGTTGCGGCGGCGTTCGATTCCATTTCGCGCGCGGACGTGTTTTTGGGGCGCGTGAAAAAAACCCGCGACTTCAGCCTGCTCAAATACGCGCGCGCACTCCTGCTTGCGGGCGTGGCGCTTGCAAAGCAACGCAAATATTACAAATTCTCCCGCTACGGCTTTCCCTCGGCCATACGCAGCCTCGGGGCAAGCAAGAAGTCGCGCGAATTGCTGAAAAACGCCGCGCTTGCCGTGGGAAGCCGCACGCACACCTCCGCGCGCGAGGCGAAAAAAAGCGTCCTGCCATTCCTTTCCCCGACCGCGCAGGCCGCGGAATACTACGGCGTGGACCAGGAGGACCTCAAGCAGGCCACCGCGCACTTCGGCGCGTTCCCAAGCGGCGCGAAACCGGCAAAAAAGAAATGATGCCCCCGAAAGCCGTTCAATGCCTTGCGGGCTGTTGCTTGCCGATGCGCAGGAGCACCAGCGCCACTACCACCACCAAGCCGCCCAAAATAAGCTGCGGGGCGGAAGCCGAGGCTTTCTCGAACAGGCCGCGGAAATAGTCGTACACTTCCTGCGAAAGCGGCATTTCGCGCTCGTACCTGACGAACCAGAATCCCACCATCTGGCCTATGTTTTTCCCCGACCACGAAACGGTGTTGCCCGAAATCGTGTAAGGCTCCGGGCCCACGAGGTTCTTGCGGTCCTCTGCCGAATACGAAATGCGCGCATCCTTGGGAATCTCGACCGACAGCTCCATTATGGGCCCAAGCACCATCTGCCTCGAATCGGTTTTATCGAAATCCAGCACGTCCTGCGTGAACTGGTACTGGGTCAGCCTGCCGCGGGTGGAATTCGAAACGATTTTGCCAACATCGTAATCCAAAATTATGGCGCGCGCGGTGCTTGCAACATCGTACGCGGGGCGGGTGGTTATGCGTATGTTCGAGCGCGGCACAGTCGCGTTGCCAACGTGGTAGTTGACGTTGCTGCTGAGGCGGTAAAGCTCGGAAACGCTGCGGGCGCTTGACAAAAGCGCGTTGGACACCCGCACCTCCTC
>DAHXMR010000112.1 GCA_027371655.1 Microcaldota archaeon | reverse complement strand
CGCGGTTGCGTGAAACTCGTCGTTGACGCGAACATACTTTTTTCCGCACTTTTGCGCAAGGGGCTTACGCAGCACCTGTGGTTCCACCCCCAAGTGCAGCTTTTCGCGCCTGAATTCATTTTGAACGAAGCCGTCTCGCATCAGGCGGAACTCTTGAAAAAATACGGCGGAACGCGCGAAGAATTCTTCGGGCTGTTCAGGCTCCTGGTGAGCCACGTGCGGCTGGTTCCCGACTCCGAACTCTCGCCATACCTTTTGGCGGCGTCCGCCCTTTCCGCCGACTCAAAAGATTGGCTTTACCTTGCTTGCGCACTTTACGCCGATGCCGCGATTTGGAGCCAAGACAAGGATTTCCAAGGCCAAACCCGCGTGGAAATAAAAACGACAATCCAGTTGGCAAACGAAATAGGCCCGCTCTGAATGCCGGCGCCCTTCCCGGGCGGCATCGGGGCTTGCAGGGCGCGTTTTCGCGAGTTGCCCCAATTTCGCCCAATTTGCCCAAAGTTGCCAATTATACCCCTTTGGTATATATTTGGGGGGTTGGCGGGCAAAGAACCGCAAAGAGATCTATTTGACCGCCCCAAGGGGCAACCTGCGGGTTTCCCCCCAGTGCGGTCTGTCGCCCACCCCCCTTCCACTTTCTTCGCGTTCTTGCCGAGCCTAGTCTTTGCTCCCAGCCGGGTGTAGGCACCCCCCGTGGCCGTAGCCTGCCCAAACCCCCATTGGGCACAACCACAATAGGTTTATTTGGCGCGTTCCTGCTTTCTACTTAGGGGGCAATATGGCTGAAAAAACTCTTCATCGGGCTCTGCTTTACGATGCCGTGCAGGGAAGCGCGGTCAAGTGCAAGTTATGCGCGCGTTATTGCACGATTCCCGATGGCAAGTACGGCTTTTGCCTGGTGAGAAAAAACGAGGGCGGAAAACTTTTCACGCTTTCGTATGGAAAGAGCACGGGGCTTGCGATTGACCCCGTTGAGAAGAAGCCGTTTTTTCATTTCAAGCCAGGCGTGCGCGTTTTGTCATTCGGCACTCCGGGGTGCAATTTCAGGTGCCTGAATTGCCAAAACTGGGAGTTGTCACAGGCGCTTAGCGCACCCGCCCTGCCCGAGGAAGCCCTCGCGTTCCCCGAAACCCCGCCGAAAGACATTGCCAAGCGGGCCGTTAAGGAGAAGTGCGACGGCATTGCCTATACCTATAGCGAGCCTACGATTTT
>DAHXMR010000109.1 GCA_027371655.1 Microcaldota archaeon | reverse complement strand
GGGGGCGATGGCCTTGAGTGCAAGCAAAAGCGCGAGGTTTATCGCAACAAGGGCGGCGAACATCGCCAGAAACGACGCGTCCTTGTCCAAAAACAGCGTGAACACTATGGCCGCCAGGCCCACCCAGAACACGGCGTTGAGGGCGAGCTGCTTGAAAACGAAAAACCAGTCCGTGCGGTTCATTTTGTGGTTTCCTCCCATCCGCCTTAAAGGCGTTGTGGGTTTATTTCCCGTTCATCGGAGGCCTTGCCTCGATGGGGCCGCCCGCGTGCCCCTGCGTGAGCGTGTAATACTTCAGGCGTATGCCCTGTTTTCCCAGCACTTGCGTTATCGCCTGGAAGTACGGGTCCGCGTAGAGCCTTTGCTTGAGTTCGGATGCCTGCGAGCTGTTTTTGCCCATCACGACGATGTTCTTGGTGCCGTAGTGGGTTGCGGCAAAGTATATTCCCGCCATGCTGTAGAGGTCCAGGGGCTTGTTTTTTGCCATTCCCGCCGCGCGGTATGCAAGGCTCAGGGGCCGTTTTTTGGTTGTCGCGGAAATCGCGAATATGCGGCCCGCGAGGGACTCGCCCGCCTGGCGGGGCGCGAATTTTGTGAACGCTTCGGCGCGCGGGTCTTCCACGTCCGGGTGGTGAAGCAGGACCATGAGCGGTTTTTGTGCCCCGGTGCGCTGGAGGAAGCGCGAGTCGGTCGGCGAGAGGTTTTTGAATTTTTTGGCGGAAAGCGATTCTATTTCATCGAACGCTGTGGAATTCGACTTGTCGTCCACGCGGAAGGTTTCCCCCGTCTTGTAGTTGTTCACTCCCGCGGTGAGTTCCATCCTGCGGATGCTGTCCGGGAGGTTCTTTTGCTTCAAGAGTATTTCGCGGAAGGACGCCATCTGCTTGCGGATGTGGGGCCGCGGGTCGGCAAAGCTTTCCACAAGGCCGGTGAACGTCTGCCGTTCCCCGTAGGCTTCCTTGTTGAAGTCGCGGATTGCCTGCGGGGTGTTGAGCCTGTAGGATTTGCCCCCGAAGTAAACCTTGGGCTTGTTGGTGAGTATCTGGTCCTCTATTTCTATTGCCAGCTTGGTCGCGCCAAGCATTCCGCAGTTGACCGCGCTGCCTTCCACGGGCTCGCTTGCGTGCAGGCTTGTGGGGCCGTGCGGGCTTGCGACGGGCTTCAATTCCCCGTGGCCGCGGAAGTGGGCGAACATTTTCACGTTAACGCCGTTTCCGAAGCGCTTCTTGAGCTCGCGTTCCTTGTCCTTGAGGTAATTCGCGATCTCCCTTCCCGTGGACTCCTGAAGGAACGCCCCCGGAATGGAGTAGTACTGGACGTTGAGGGCGATTCCCTTTTTCGCGTACTTGTCCATTACCTGCTGGGTGATCTCCTTTCCGGAAACTTTTGCCTGGCGCGCGTCGGAGCATGCGACCACCAGGTGGAACTGGACCTCGCGCGGTTTTGGCGCCTGCCCTTGGGCCGGTGCCTGTTTTCGTGGAAAAAGCCGCATAGTCGTGTGCCTCGCAAAGTTTGATCTAACCTGCCAAAAGGTTTTGTGCAAGTTTGGGAATTTTAATGCTCCGCATCGCTCCTTTGGCGCATCGTTGGCAAAAAGTCAAGCGGGAATTTGAAGGAAAAGGCGGGTTGGGAAATTCAGCGTTTTTGCCTTGCCTTTTGTTCGAGAATCTGGCCGGCTTTGAGCAGTCCCGCAACGAGCTGGTAGGGCGTTGGCGGGTTTCCGGGGACTTTCACGTCCACGGGCACCACTTCCTCGACTTTGCCCCTGCCCGCGATGGCTATTCCGCCTTTTGAGAACATTCCGCCCGTGCACGCGCCGTCGCCCGCCGCGACAACCGCCTTCGGGTAAGACGCCGCATCGTACGTTTTCTTGAGGGCGAGCTTCATGTTCTCGGTCACGGGACCGGTGGCAAGTATGACGTCCGCGTGGCGCGGGGATGCGACGAAGTGGATTCCGAAGCGCTCGATGTCCACCTGCGGCGAGTTGGCCAGGCCCTCCTCTATTTCAACGTCGTTGGAGGAGCCCGCGTCCACCATCCTCACGTGTATCGAACGCGCGAAAGGCGAGTTGGAGCGCTGCTTAAGCAAGCAGGCGACCTCGCGGATGTCGGGGTCCGGGGAATTTTCGGATATCGCGTCGTTTCTGTTTTTCAGCAAGAATCGGATTCCAAGCATTGTGGGACAATCACCTAACACGGCTTTTTGAAGTTCATCTGTTTTTCAAAGGTCGCATCCCGCGTACGACAGGTTGAAGCTCTTGTTTATGAGCGGGAAGTCGGGCACGATGCCGCCCAGCACCGCCTTTGTGAGCGCGCGCCAGTTGCGGAAAGACGCGGTCCTGCACGAGAGGCTCGCGATTTTCCCGGGGCCGCCGGAGCCCACAATAATCGTGGTTGCGCCGCGAGCGGACTCGCAGTACCCGAGGCCGAGGGCGCCTTTTGCCGCTTGCGGGATTTTTTCCGCTTTTGCGTCCCCCGCATTGCGCGCATCTTCGGCTATTTCAACGGCAATCCTCATCGAGTCCTTCAGTTCCGCGAGTTTCACGCGGAACCTTGAAAGCACGTCGCCGTTTATTGCAACCGCTTCGTTGACCTTGATTTTTTCGTACGCGCCGTACGGGAAGTGCGTGCGAAGGTCGCATGGGAT
This sequence comes from Microcaldota archaeon, assembly GCA_027371655.1. The sequence continues at coordinate 119 of DAHXMR010000109.1, read as the reverse complement.
GCCGACCGCGCGGGCGGGCGGGCCCACCACCGCCATTTCCTGCGCGGTCTTCTTTTTCAGTATGCCGGCGAAATACGCGCGGTCAAGGAACGTTGACGACGAGAAGGTGACGTCTTCCG
>DAHXMR010000103.1 GCA_027371655.1 Microcaldota archaeon | reverse complement strand
GAAAGCGCCTGAAAACTCGCCCACGTTCGCCACGGTAACCGTGAAGGGTTCGTCGTCGCATATTCCGAACGGCTTTTCGCCAACGCCCGGAAGCCACGCCATCAAAAATTGGCCGGGCCGGGCGTTCTCGATTTTTTCGGAAAACTCGAAAGATTTCACGCGGTCGTTCTCGCTCACTGCGCGTTTTACCGTGAAAGCCTTTGGAAGCATTTTCTTTTTTTCACCAAATAATTGGAATTTTTGCAAACCGGAAAATCATTTGTGGGAGAGTGCGCGGAAGTCTGCCACTGTTTTGTATTTGTGGGCTTTGGCGTATTGCTCAAGTTCGCGCGCAATCAATCCGGGGGCGTTGGGGCCGCGGAAGTGCACTGCGGAGCCGACGCCGACCGCGGTTGCGCCTGCAAGAATCATTTCAGCGGCATCAAGCCCAACTGTCACGCCGCCTGTGCCTATTACGGGGAGTTTGACCGCGCGGGAAACGTCGTACACGCAGCGCACGGAGATTGGCTTGATTGCCGGGCCGCTTACCCCGCCCACCTTGTTTTGCAGGATGGGCTTGCCGCATTCGGGGTCTATTACCATTCCGGGGCCAAGGGTGTTCGCCGCGTTTATCGCATTCGCCCCCGCGGCCTCCACCGCGCGCGCGATTTCCGCGATGTTGGGCACGTTGGGGGAGAGCTTGACTATGAGTGGGATGCTGGTTGCTTTTTTTATTTCTGCGACCACCGCGCTTGCGTCCGGGCAGCTTGCGGCAAACGGGCGGCCGAATTCGGATTCGACGTTGGGGCACGAAATGTTCGCCTCAATCAGGTGCGGCTTTGCGCTTGCGATTATTTCCGCGGTTTTGCCGAATTTTTCAATCGTGTCCGCGAAAATGCTTGCAATTATCGGCGTATCGGGGCAAAGGCGCTTGAACTGCGCGATTTCTTTTGTCTCCTCCTGTGCGCCCGGGTTTGAAAGCCCGACTGCGTTTATCAAAAAGTGCTCGGTTGCAAGCACGGTCGGGTTCTTGTGCCCGGTTCTGGGCTCAAGCGAGCAGGACTTGGTGGTCACCGCACCCGCGCCGTTTTGCGCAATCCGCACCATGGTCTCCGCGCCCGTGCTCAACACGCCGGAGGCAAGGATAATCGGGTTGCGGAATTTCACCCCGCACAGTTCAGTCGGAAGCGACGGGAATTTTTGCTTTTCCATACCAACAACCAATTCTCGCAAAACAATTTTTGCACAATTGCACAAAGCAATTTTTGCCTTAAACGGTTCAATGGAGTTTTATTGCGCCGTATTTGTCGTAGTATTCCACCCACGCCTTGCGTATTTCTGGTGAAAGCGTGGGGGAGACGAGGGCGAATATGTCCTGCATTTTCAGCAATGGGAACGTCTTGATTCCGAAGTTCTTTTCTATAGATTGTATTGCGGAGAGGGCTTCGACTTTTTCGGCGTCGCCCATTTTTTCCTGGCGGTCAACCGCGATTGCGATTCCCACGACCTTGCACTCGCCCAGCTGCCTGATTTTTTCAAGC
>DAHXMR010000067.1 GCA_027371655.1 Microcaldota archaeon | reverse complement strand
CGTTGTAACTTTCATTCAAATTTGCGGGAAAAATTGCAATTTCGGGAGGCGTGCAAAATGGCGGCAGGGCCCTTGGAGGCGCCCTTGCCGTAGGAAACCGTGCCCTCGAAAGAAACGGGCAGTACCGCGAACGCGCTTTTTTCAAGCGAGGAATCCTCCGCGTCAAGGCACGCGAAATTGTTGGGCTGCGCCAAAACATCAAGCTTCATTTGAAATGAAAACCTCTTGGGGGCAACCGGCCCCACGTTGATTTGGGGAAACGCGCTTGCAGACAATTTTTAAGCGGTCGCGTTTATTTAAGCGATTATGGCGCAAACCCCCCCGCCGGATGCCGCAGGATTCCTTTCCCTAAAGGGCAGCAAAATCAGGTGCAATTTCGGTGGCACCGTCCTGGGGCTTGATTGCGAAAGCGAGAGCTCGTTCGTGTCGCACGCGCACTTCGACCACGCAAGCGCTTTTTCCTCATCGAAAAAAATCGTTTCCACCGAGGCAACGATGCAGTTGATGCACGCGCGGGGCATAGCCGGCGAGGAAACCAAGCGCAAGCACTGCACAAGACTCCAGACTGAAGACTTAAAGGTTGAACTTCTGAATGCGGGGCACGTGCTTGGGAGCTCGATGCTGTTCGCGCAGGCGGACGGCGCGTCGTTCCTTTACACCGCGGATTTCAAGACCGAGGACTCGCTTGTCACGAAAAAGGCCACGCCCATCGAATGCGACGTGCTTTTGATGGAGGCCACTTACGGAAGCCCCGAATACCGCTTTCCGGGAAGGGAGCATGCTTATGCGCAAATCAAGGCGTGGCAGGCCGAACAAAAGGCGCGGGGGAAAATAACGCTTTTCGGGGGGTACTCGCTTGGCAAGGCGCAGGAAATAATCAAGGCGCTCAACGAGCACTGCGAAACCGCCCCCATAGTGAGCAACCCGGTTGCAAAGGTTTGCGAGGTCTACAACGCGCACGGCGCGGAACTTGAATACTTGCAGGCGGACACAAGCGAGGCGCAGGCAATGCTGTCCGGCGCGTTCACCGCGGTGCTTCCCCACCACCAGGTGAATTCGATGCTTGCGCACACGCTTGCAAGCCAGTACAAGAAAAAGGTGGCAACCGCGCTTGCAACGGGGTGGAACGCGGGGCACGCGCGCGCTTTCGACTGCGACGCGTGCTTCACTCTGAGCGACCACTGCGACTTCAACGGCCTTGTGCAGTTTGCCGAAGGCACGGGCGCGAAAACCATCTACACCACGCACGGGTATGCGCGGGAGCTTGCGCACGAGTTGCGCAAAATGGGAAAGAACGCGCAGGCATTGGAAGACGTTGCGGAGAAAAAGGGCCAGCAAACCCTCGCACAACTCGCATGACGGGAATGGGAAATGCTTTCTGTTTATGTCACCTGCGCCTCGGAAGGGGAGGCGGCGAAAATCGCGCTTGCAACCGTGAAAGAGAGGCTTGCGGCGTGCGCAAACTATTTCCCCTGCAAATCCATTTACGAATGGAATGGAAAAATCGCCAAGGAAAAAGAATTCGTGCTAGTCCTCAAGGCCGCGGAGCGCGGCTACAAAAAACTTGAAGCGCGCATAAGGCAACTTCACTCATACGAAGTGCCGTGCATCGTTGCCACCAAGGTTACAAGGGCGTACCAGCCCTACGAAAAGTGGGTTTCAAAGCAGGCAAATCAATAGCCTATTGCCGCCAAGGCAGGCATAGGCCTGCAAGTGCCCTATCAGCCGTCTGGGCGGTCAAATACATCTCTTTGCGGTTCTGTTGCCTCTGCCGAAGGAAGGGAACCCAACGGTTCCCCCAAGGCGCGAAGGTTGTGTCACCAAACGGCATTTTGATTTGCAACCTTCACGCCTTGCCTCGGCGCAGAATACTTCGATTGCTATCGAAGATTCGCAAACGAAAACGTTTGCGAGTGCGCCGACCTCCCCTCCCACGACTAACGTTCACCAAGAAGGTAGTTAGAAGGAGGGGGTCGGCGTCCGACCAGAGCCGGGGGAACCTGAGGGTTCCCCCCTCGGCTGGTCATCTCTTTGCGGTTCTTTGCCCGCATCCCCCCGATTTATATACCAAACAGGTATAATTGCTGAAAACGGGCTTTTTGGGCGATAAAATGGCAAGTGGCGAAAACGGCCCCCGGGGCGGGGCCGTGGCGGTGGATTTGGCGCAGGACGGCCTGTCCGCGCGCGTTTATGCCGCGTATTACGGGAAATGGACGCGCATTTCGGAAGCGTATTCCACGATATACTGCGGGAACTCGAAAAAAAAGCCCAACACCGGGATAATTTCGCGGGTGACAAAGAAACTTGCGGACGCGGGCTATCTTGTTTCGAAAAACGATGGGCCGGGCTGGTGCAAGTGGACCGCAACGTTGCTTCCAATCTATTTGGAGTGCCACCGCAGGGGCATCGAATTGTCGGACTCGGAACGGGGAATGCTTGAGGAGATGCTTGGATGCGAGGGGAAGACCGCGCAGGCAACTGTTCCGCTTGGTTTTGCGGGAAAAGACTTCGGACTGTCGAAGGACGAGGCAATCGGGAAAAAGGAGTTCGATCCCACTCCCGCGAAAATCAGGCAATACCTTCACGCGCTGGTCGAACTCGGCATAATGTTCGTAGGAAACCGGCAGGTGCAGCTTACGAAGGGCGCAAGCGACGCGCTTCTTGACGCGGTGAAGGCCGCGCTTGCACCCGACTTGAAGGCCATCGCGCAAAAGGGGGAAGGGAAGCCCGCGGAGAAGGCGAATGCCACGGTTTCGCAGATTGCGATGAGGCTCGCGGTCATTTCGCGCTCGCAGGTTTCAAGCCGGGAGCTGCCAGAAAAAATATTCCTATTCAAGCTTCTGCGGCTTTTGCACGACGGGGAAACCGCGGAAGAAATAGAGGCGCAGATAATGAAGGCGTACGAATAAGGAAAATCAGATTCCGCTTGCCTGCGGAAGCGGGGAAGCGTAGTCCTTTTCGATTTGCTTGAGCTTTTCCACGGCGGCTTTTCCCGCGACGAATTCGATTTCTTCAAGGCACGCGCGGAAAACGCTTGTCGAGTGGTTTTTGCTGTCCGTGCACCACATGTTCATCTCAACGTCCAAGTCCGGGCGGATGACGCCCGCGTAGTCCTCGAACAGGGGATAAAGGATGCATGCGGAGGGCTTGTACGCCCACTTGTGCGCGCCCTTTTTCAACGCAAGCGTTTGCAACGCGCACCCTGACGCGGGGTTGTAAAGAACGCAGTGGCCGCCTTTCGCGTTGGTCGAGGGGTAAAGCGCTTTTTCCTCCTGTGAAACCGTCGCTCCGTCGGCGCGGGCGAATTCCTCGTCGGTGGCCTCGACAAACCAATCCTTGGGATTCCGGTTTTCCTCCAAAAGCAATTTTTGCAAATCGTCCTTCAGGGACAAAATGCGGTCGCGCTCCTGCAAATCGATTATCGCCCCGGCTTCGCAGCAGGAGCTGTTGCAGCAGCCCGGCTTGCAGCACGATGGGAAAGTCGAGGAGAAAATGGACGAGTCGAAGCAAAACTTCGCCCCAACGTCGAGAATGACCATAAAGCAAGCACGGCAAAAAAAAGTAGGACAAATATGGGATGTTGGCGAAGCCTGAAAAAAGCATTGCGAAAAAATCAATCAAAACTCAAGACTCACGACCAACGCGCAATAATTTTCTTCTTTGGGGTCTCGCGACCTTTCTTCTTTTCGCAAAAGAAGAAAGGGTGCGAAATGGGCCCGCAGGGAATCGAACCCCGCATCTTCAGTGCTTCCAGACCTTGCTTTTTCCCGCGCGGGAAAAACGCTCTTCCAAAAGTGACTTTTTTTCTTTCTTTTTGGTTGAGCTTTTTCTTTCTTTTTCAAAAGAAAGAAAAAGGTCATGTGAAACTGACGTCTTACCACTCGACTACGAGCCCCGAAACAAGATACTAACTTAGACCACACCTTGCATAAAAAATGCACCTAAGTTTCGGGGCGAGAAGAGCCCGAAACAAATCCAAAGGCGAGAAGGGCCCCGAAGCGAATCCGAAGCCCTTCTTCCCGAAGTTTAGTTGGACTTATTGGCGTTCTTCCTTGGATTCGCCTTTTTCCTCGGATTGGTCTTCGGGCGCCTGGGTTTCAAGCACGGGCGCTTCGGTGCGCTTCTGCGGCGCCTGCGAGGAGGCGTAGATTGAGCGGCGCTCGCGCGGGCCGGATGCATAGGGGTGCAGTTCGGCGCGTTCGCGCTGTGCCTGCATCAGCTTCTTCTTTTTTTCGTAAATGCGGCCGTGCTTTCCGCACGAGGGGCAGTATGCGAATTCGCGGGTGATGCGTGGCGTGTACTGGTTGTCGTAGACCTCCTTGCGGTCCACCGGGTTGCTGAACACCACCTTCTCGAAGAAAACCGCCTTGTCGCGGCGCACCTGGCGACCGCACTTTTCGCAGGTAACCTGTTGTTCTCTTCCTCTTGCCATTGCAAAACACCCCTTGTTTGAAAGCGTAAAAACGAACTCGTCTTATAGGCTTTTTCGGCAAACCGCTTTTTGCGCGCCTTGTGCCCGTTTCTGAAAAGCTTTTGGAAAATTAGAAGCTTTTTGACGGCAATAATTGTGGCAAAGGCTGTTTAAATTGATTTTGGAAAACGCCGTTGCGCCCCTCCCTTACAGCCCTCGCGCCCCGTGGCCCGCAAGACGGGGATTTTAAAAGGCGGGAAAGCGAAACGCCTTTCGGGGTGCTTGATGCCGTGTTCGAGGAATTGCTTGGGAAAATGTTTTCGGACAGCGTGGCGTGGGTTTCCGAGGGCAAATGGCAGAAGCTTTACGCGGCGTTTGTCGCAAGTGCCTTGGGCTTGTTGATGTTGTTTGTGGCTTCCGTCGCAGTTGGGCTGCTTTTGGCAGGCCTTGGCGCCGCAGCTTTGAACGCCGCGGCAAGCCATTCGATTGGGGCGGTCGAGGCGATTTTCACCGCGGCAATGGTTCCTTTGGCCTTGTCGGCAGCGCTTGTAATTGCATTGGCTGCCGTGGCCTACGGCTTTTTGAATTTGAAGCTGATTGCGCACTCGCTTTCATTCCAAGGGTATGGGGCGAGGGAAATCATCATTCCTACCATCGTGCGGTACTGGCTCTTGGGCTTGGTCGTGTTGTTGAAAACGGTTTTGTGCTGGAACGAGAAAAAATGGCTTCTGGCCGGGGTTGCCGCGGCTTTTGTTTTTATCGCTTCAATTTTTGCGGCAAACGGGAACCAGCTTTTGACCTTGCTCGGCTTTGCGATAAGCATCCTTGTTTCCCTGCCATACTGGTTCGGGGTAGTCAAACATGCAGTCCGGCTTAGCTTGAGCCAGTATTATTTCGTTCTCGGGCAGGGCGTGCGCCAGTCCGCACAGAGTTCGTGGGAAGCCACAAGCGGACGGGGATTGGCGGTTTTCGGGGCGATATTCGTTTTCGCGCTTGCCTGGGGGATTGCAAACAACGTTGTGGAAACCCTATTCCGGCTGATTCCCATGGGCATGCCGATATTCCTAATCCTACTTTGGCCTGCGATAAACTTCGTTTCCGTCTACGGATACTCGGGAATGTTTGCTTTTATCGACAAGAAGAAGTCAGCCTGAAGTGTGCTGCAAACCGTTTGGCCGGAAAATCATCTGCCCGAATACAAATACTTGTCCAGCACTTTCCTCGCCTGCTCGCGCTTTCTCTGGTGCTCTTTTAGGAATTCGTTGATTTTCTGCGCGAGGTAAGCCTTGTTCTCGCCGTCCAAAATTTCGCCCTTCTTGTAGGCATCGAGGCGCTGTGCGAGCTTTTTGTCGTCGGGCTCGAAGAAGTATTGCAAATAGGAGCACACGCTGCAAATTTCGGGGTTCGCGCCAAGCTTTCTCTGCTCGGCAACCGTCGCCCTTCCCCCGGTGAACGCGCGGGCAACCTTCTTCTCGACCTCTTCCGGCGTGTCGGTCGTGTAAATTGCGGATCCTTCCACGCTTGCGCTCATCTTGTCGCCCCCCGACAGCGATGGAAGGAATTGCGCGTGGACAAGCGATGGCTTTGGGAATCCCAGCTTTTCGGCAACGTCGCGCGTTACGCGGAAGTGCGGGTCCTGGTCGATTGCGCACGGGATAAGCACGGGCACGGATTCCTTTTCGTTGCCGGACTGGCGGCGGGCGAGAATGCTTGGCAGGAACGCGGGCGCGCTTTGCATGGTGGTGAAGAAAATGCTGCCCACGTTGGTTTCGTTCGTGAAGCCGAACACCGCCTTGGCGGTGCTGAACGTGAGGCGCTTGGATACTTCAAGGGCGGGGCCGTAGAGCTCGCGCACGTCGTCGGTGTCGATAATTATTTTTGTTTTTCCCGGCTTGAAGCCCACGGCGATGACGTCGAGGGCGTTTTCAAGCGCGAAGGAGTGCGACTCTTCGCGGGAGAGCTTTTCGTTGAACAGGAATTTCTCGTCGTCGGTCATCTGGAAGTACAGGTCGCAATCGAACGCGTCCTGCAAATATTTGGTGAACACCCAGGGCATCAGATGGCCTATGTGCGTGTGGCCGCTTGGGCCCCGCCCCGTGTAGAGGGCGACTTTTTTGCCCTTTTCCACTTCCGACAAATACCAGTCGAGGTCGCGGTGGGAGAAGAAGACCTTGCGCCTCATCATGAAGTGCTCGAAGCCCGCAAGCTTTGCGATGCGCTCGCGCAGTGCGGGCGAAAGGTGGGCGGTGCCGAAGTTGCGCACCAGTTCCTCGTAATCGATTTTCCCCTTGACTTCCCAGGGAGTGACCTTGAATTCAGCCATGCAAAACACAACAATTTGGAAATTTAATAAACCGCGCCATGCGCGTGCCGTTTGCCTAATCGAAAATCGCGCGCCCCACGCGCAGCATGGTCGCACCCTCTTCTATCGCAACTTCGAAATCATCGGTCATTCCCATGGAAAGGTGCGGCAATTCCAAGCCAGTTTCCTGCCGTATGGAATCGCGCAATCCGCGCAGCTTCCTGAAAACCAGTCTTGCGGTTTCGGGGTTTGGATGCAATGGCGCCATTGCCATCAGGCCCACAAGCTTCGCGTTGGACAGCGCGGAAATTTCGCGCGCCGCACCAACAACCTCATTCGGGGAAAATCCCTGCTTGGATGGTTCCCCGGAAATGTTTACCTCCAGCAAAATTTGCTGGATTTTGCCCGCGTCTTTTGCGCACTTCGAGATTTTTTGCGCCAATTCCACGGAATCAACGGAGTGGATTACGTCGAATAGTGCTATGGCCTCGCGCGCCTTGTTGGACTGCAAATGCCCCACCATGTGCAGGCGGCAGTTTTTGGGAAACACCTCGCGCTTTCCAAGTGCCTCCTTCACGCGGTTTTCGCCGAAGTCGCGGATTCCCGCCCCGTATGCCGCGCGGATTTCGCGCCCTGCGCGGAGCTTGGACACTGCAATCAAAAGCACGCTTTTGGGGTCGCGGGCGCAGCGGCCGCAGGCTGACGCAATCCGCTGGCGAATGCCTTGAACGTTTGTGGAAACAACGCCCATACGCCCATTTACCCCCCGCCGAAGGCGGCGCAAAATTTAGGCGCCGATTTTTCTGAGGGTTATCTTGAATACGAGTGTTTTGCCGGCAAGGGGGTGGTTGAAGTCCACTTCCGTTTGGCTGGAATTTGTGGAAACGATTTTTCCCTGCGCACCCGTGTTGGAGTAAAGCGCCATTCCCGCCTCGGGTTTTGCGCCCAGCATCAGCTCGAGCTGGCTTGTGTTGATTATCATCACGTTGGCGTTGGAGCGCTCTCCGTACGCCTCTTTTGCCGGGATTTTCACGGTTTTTTCTTCCCCGACTTTCATTCCGACCACGGCGGCGTCGAAGCCCGCAATCATCTGGCCCGCGCCGACGGTGAATGAAAGCGGCTCGTAGCTTGGCCGCAGGGGGAGGCCGGCCTTTTCGGCAACCGATTTGACGGACGTGTCGAACACGGTGCCGTCTTCAAGGGTTCCAACGTAATCCACGCTAATCTTGTCGCCTTTTTTCACAGAAACTTGTGCCAAAGAGTTTTCACCTTTTGTTGAATCAAAACCGGAAAAATTTGATGAAGAAAAATTGGCGGCGCCTGCAACCTGCGGCTGTTCGCATCCGAAAAGCAGGAGGCCGAATGCTGCAAGCAGAAGTGCAATAACCGGGAAACCGAATGCGGATGCGCGCGTCATTTTGCAAATCACGACCAAGGCGTTCAAAAAATTGAGAAGAATACGCTGGGGATGGGATTTGAACCCATACGAGCCGTAAGGCCCACTAGATTGCCCGAAAACAAAACCAAGCCGTTTTTCTTTCTTTTTGGTTTAGCTTGCAAGCGTTTTCGCTTGCAAATCTTCGGCTTCAGCCGAAGTATTTTTTCTTTCTTTTTTAAAAGAAAGAAAAAGATCATTCGAGTCTAGCGCGTTACCTGGTTCCGCCACCCCAGCATTGGAAAGATAGTTAGTCTTATGAAATTTATTAAACGAATTGGAAATTGGCCTCGGGGGGAATTCAGAGCCAGAGGAACAGCGCGGTTGCGACCAGGGCCGCTGCAAATGAGCCCAGGAGGTTGACGGTGTCGTTGTCTATGCATTCAAGGCCGCGCAGGTGCTTGGTTTTCTTTCCGCAGGAGTGCACGGCGCGCTCGGTTTCCTTTTTGCACTCGGGGCAATAGCGTATCGCCTGCACGGTGGCGCCAAGCAGGCTGTCGGCAAAGCTCCCCACAATGCCCCCCGCAAGCGACAGGAGCAGTATCCACGCAACCGAGAGGTGGGATGCGGGCGAGAGGCCCGAAAAATACGGCTGCGCAAATATCGCCACGGCGCCTATGAAGAGCGCGCCCGCGACCGCGGCAAGCGAGCCGTAATTCGAGATTGCGCCGGAGGTTCCGATTTCAACCTCCTTCCAGGTGGTGACAAGCCGGGGCTTTTCCCTGCCAAGCACGCCGAGCTCGGTTGCCCAAGTGTCGGCGTTGACGAACGCGAGCACTCCGAGGAAGGCGGCGAAAACCCATTCCGCGGGATAAATGGACTGCACCGCGGCAAGCACGGCGGCGACCCCGCCGTTTGCAAGAACCTGCCAGAAGTCGCGGGGGCCGTATTTTTCGAATTTTTCCTTTGAAATCGCGGCCTTGTGCGCAATCTTGTAGGAGCTCAGGAAATTCGAGGAAATGAAGAACGCGAGCACCAAAAGAAGCCAGTAAAACCCGGCAAAGCCGTAGATGACTGTGCCCAGGATTACGGCGGCAAGCTTGCCCCCGAAGGTGAGCGCGCCCTCCTGGAAGAAAAGCGAAAGGAAACCGCTCAAAACGAAGCCCGCCAAAAAATCCTTGATTTCCAAAGCCAAACGCAAAAACCCCCGAAAAACAAAACCGGGAACGGGAACCGGTAAAATCCCCGAAAAACCCGTGAAAATTCACGGAAACGAAGCTTATAAGAATTGCCCGAACAAAAAAATAGCAAACAAAAAAACCTGCCTCAATAGCTCAGCCTGGTAGAGCGCCTGAAGCATTGCAAGCCAAGCAAAACTGCATCAAAACGTTCTTGGCTTGCAAGATTGCAAACCGCAGGGACGGGAATCCAAAACTTTAGCGGTTTGCAAGATAATTCTCTTTAACAGCTTTTTTGCTACAAGGGAATTTGCGTGGCGAATCTCGTAAACAGGAGGTCGAGGGTTCAAATCCCTCCTGAGGCTTTGACTGCCCCAAGGG
>DAHXMR010000050.1 GCA_027371655.1 Microcaldota archaeon | reverse complement strand
CCTTGACAGTGTCCGCGATTATCGCGGTGGGCTTGCCCTTGATTTTTTCTGCCGAATCAAGCGCGGCCAAGATTTGCGTGAAATTGTGGCCGTCTATCTGCAATACGTGCCAGCCGAAGGATTCGAATTTCTGCGCAAGCGAGCGCTTGTGCTTCACGTCGTCGGTCCTGCCGTCCAACTGCAATTTGTTGGCGTCGACTATGGCGCAAACGTTGTCCACCTTGAAATGCGCGGCGGTTGCCGCAGCCTCCCACACCTGGCCCTCGTCGCACTCGCCGTCTCCCAAAACCGCGTAAACCCGGCTTTCTGAATTGTCAAGCCTAAGCGCCATCGCAATGCCGTTTGCAACGGACAACCCCTGCCCGAGGGACCCCGTGGCAACGTCTATTCCCGGAGTGCACCGTTCGGGGTGGCCCTGCAGCCGCGAGTGCATCCTGCGCAAGGTGGACAGCTCGTCCTTTGGGAAAAATCCCGCCTCGGCAAGCACGGCATAAAGCGCGGGCGCGCCGTGGCCCTTGGAAAGCACGAGCCGGTCCCGCTTTTCCCAACAAGGGTTCTTGGAATCATAACGCATCTTCGAGAAATAGAGCGCGACCAAAATGTCGGTTGCCGAAAGCGATCCCCCGGGGTGGCCGCTTGAGGCGGCGGAGGTCATTTTCAGCACGTTCTTGCGAACCTCGCGCGAGATTGCGGCGAGCTTTTTTGCATCGGTTGTTTTTTCCTGCATTTAAAACACTTTTTCCAGTTGCTTTACCCGTTTCCCAATTGCCGCCTTTTCAAGAAAACAAAACCAAGCGCGCAAAAAACCAACGCGGTTGTTGCGGCGCGTTTTGCCGGAAAAAGGCGCCTTGCGGGAAAAATTTTTTCCCGGCTACGCCTGGTTATAATAAAAGAATGCAAAAAAACGAAAAGCGCCGGCAAAAGATTGCATTGTGAAAACCCGTTTTCTCCGCAATACACTTAGGCCGTTTTGGCTTTTATAACGTTTTCCTGGGGTGCGGGGCGCGCTTTGCGGTTTTTCCCTCCGCCTCGCAGGCGGCATTTATGCACAGCAGGGCAAGCGCACGTGCGGCTTTTTTGGAAAAGCCGATTTTTTCCGCGAATTTTTCCGCGCTTTTTACAACCGCGCGCTCGCGCTTGGCGTCGCGCACGGGAAGCCCCAAGGCCGCCTTTATTTTTCCGATGCGGGCCGCACTGTCGGTGCGCCT
>DAHXMR010000032.1 GCA_027371655.1 Microcaldota archaeon | reverse complement strand
TCCAGCCGCTTGGCGGATTCTTCGATGTTCGCGCCGGGCGTGCGAAACCTGCTTTACTCGGACCCCAAGAAGTTTTACAAGGCGAAATGGGCGGGCAGCGGCCGCGCCACCTACGACAACACCGTGAACAACTTCAAGATTTTCAACGGCGTGAACAAATTCGTCCACAAACAAATTTTGGGGGACTTGGGGCTTACGGATGCCGAGCGGGCGGTCTTGAGGCAGGTAATCCGCGGAAGCCACTTCCACCAGCGCTCCATAATCGCGGAGCATTACGCGCCGGAAGAGCTTCGCGCCGCAATCCGCTCGCCAACCTTGAAAAAACCCCCCTCAAAGCTCATACCGTTCGCAAAAAAGCAGGGCGTGAACCCGAAGCGTTTGGAGGAAATACTCGAAGAATCCGCCAAGCGGCTGGAATACTGGCGGGGATTGACTGGGAAAAGCCAGCGCCGCATAATCGACCACGTAATCCGCAGGCCGCTTCAAACCTACGAGGGGCTTGCAAAAATCGCGCTGAAAGAAGTGAGGGCGCACAACGAACGGCAAACCCGAAGAAAGCGCTGAAATCAGGCAAAACTCATTTTCCGAAAACGCTTTCGGCAACAACAGCCGCGCACTCGACAAATGCCTTTGCGCAGTAAAACACGACCAGCACCAATTGCACTTCCGCCCCCGAAACATCTGGGGAGACCACCTGGAACAAAATGGCGGTGGCCAAAACCGCGGGAATTGCGCGCATCCAAACAACAAACCGGGAAGGCTCGGCCGCTCCCCCGGACTTTGGGTCGGTCTGCCCGTATTGCCAGAGGAACCCGAAAAACGTCGCAACGACCACGGATACTATGGGCACGCCCGGCGCGCCGGTTTCGTACGCTGAAAAAAACAGGAACATTATTAGCGAAAAATTCACGAAAGCGAAAAAAAGCGCCTCCAAAGTCACCGCGCGCCTGCCGGTTGCCCGCTTTTGGAACGGCACGAGGAACGCGGAAAACATCAGGCTCTCGACGGCGTAGCCAAAGAGGGCGACCAGAACGCTCCACGACTGCCACAATGCAAGCACAAGCATGAGGGCGTTGAAGCCCAAAAGTGCGGCAAGCCGGCGAAGGGGAAAAGCCATGCTGCAATTTGCGCGCCTTCTTTTAAAAGAACCCGGCGCACGCCAGGATGTGCAACAAATATATACTAAAATGCACATTTATTGCAATAGGTGATGCTCAGGTGAATGTGAATTTGGGGGCGCCTTACGAGGTTTTGATGAAGCGGCTGGTCGAGCGCGGCTATGCCGGCAACCAGACCGAGCTAATCCGCCAGGCGCTTCTGCTTCTTGAACGCGAAGTGGAGGAAGAAGAAGCGACGCTCGTGCACAAGGCGGTCGGCATCGAAATGTCCCAAATAAGGGCCGGCAAGGCGAAAACGCACTCTTTCGACAACGTGCTGAAGGAAGCTGGTTTGAAGTGAAAATAGAATTTTCGGGAGCGGCAAGGGAGGACTTCCTCACCTTGGAGCGGCAGCTTCAGGTTTTTTTCAAGAACCACCTGCAAAAACTTTCAGGAATGCCGCCACGAAGGCACCTGAAATTCGGCGTCCCCCACCACGTCGAGGACGTGACAAGGCAGGCGCGCCTCGTCTACGATTTCGACGAAAATCCGGAAACGCTTTTCGTAATCCGCTGCTTTTCCACCCACAAGGAATACGAAAAATGGTACCGCTCATACAAATAAACCGCCAACAAGGCACAACAAGCAAGAAATCAAAACCAAGACTCGGGACTCAAAACCCAAGACCAACAAGCCAAAATAAATGATGCAGGGGTAGCAAAGGTCCGCATGGGGGAAGGAGTTCCCCCTCGAGCGGACTGCTCTTCCCCCTTCCACAAAACAAGCAAAAATTCAAGCTCAAATATGCAGGGGTAGCAAAGTTTGGCCAAATGCGCAGGACTTAGGTGACCTTTTTTCTTTTCTTTCGCAAAGAAAAGAAAAAACCTCAACGAAAAAAGAAAAGAAAACGGTCTTAGGAAATCCTGTCCCTTAGGGGTTCGAGAGTTCAAATCTCTCCCCCTGCACTATACTGTTAAAGGGAGTTTTGGAGGTTGGAAGCACCTTTTACCAAAAGGGGCTTCCGTTCCCAAATCCCTTCCCCTGCATTGCCCACCACAAACCGCAAGCGCCTTGGCGCGCAGGCAAACTTTTTAAGCGGGTTTGGGCAGATATACTCTCAGGTGATGTTCGTGGAGCGCGAAATTGTTTCAGGCTGGAGAGCAGCGTCTAAATCGAACAGAATACATGCCGCGGCGGAAGTATCTGATAAAGTTTTGAAGAATTTTACGGGGCATAAAGTTCAGAAGTTCGCTTTTGGAACGAAAGAACTTACCGTGGGCGGTTATGCCCGCTATAAGGCTTTCCCAGAGGACTCTAATCACGGCGGCTTCGAAATTCATTCAAGAACAGGGCATATTGCGTCAGTTTACTTTCCAAAACACGGAAAACCAAGCATAGCCGTGGTTGATGGAAATGAAAAACTAGGTAACGCACTTGCACGTGCCTTCAAGGAAGATGCGGGCTACCGATTCTTGCCCAAAGTCACAACGCAACAAAAATTGAAAACTATGAAGGAACATTTCCGTTGGGAATAGTTCAACAGGGCTACTTTTTCGTCAAAGACCCACGGCCAAGGCCGTTGCAAACGTTTTCGTTTGCAAATCATCGGTAACAACCGATGTATTGGGCTTGTCTGCATTTTGGGCAGGAGCCAAAAAAAGTTACACGGTGCGCACCTCCTCTGGCTGAAAGCCAAAGGCTCCTGCGCACCGTGGGTCTTTGGTGGCATTGTAAACCTTTATCGCGCAGTACTCCCCGCACATGCTACACGCATCTTTAGCTCCCGCGCCCTTCGGGGGGCGGCAGGCGCGGAATTTCTTGCAAACAAGCGGGTCCAAGGCAAGCTTGAATTGCTTGCTCCAATCAAGCGCAGCACGCGCCCTGCCCATTTCAAGATTTCGAGCTATCGCGGCCTTGTTCCCCCGCGCCGCGTCAGCAGCAATTGCGGCGATTTTTGTTCCAATCACGCCTTCGCGCACGTCTTGTTCGTCGGGGATTGCCAAGTGCTCGGAGGGAGTGACATAGCACAAAAAGTCCGCGCCGGCGGTGGCGGCAATGGCGCCGCCGATTGCGGCGGTCAAATGGTCGTGCCCCGCTCCAACGTCTGAAACAAGGGGGCCAAGCACATAGTATGGCGCGCCAGCGCACAATTTTTTCATGTGCTTCACGTGCGCCGCAATGGTGTTCAATGGCATATGGCCGGGGCCTTCCACTATGGACTGGACGTTCGCGCGCCTTGCGCGTTTGACAAGCGTTGCATTCGTTTTGAGTCCGCCCCCTTCTTCACGCGGTGGGAATTGGCGAAGGCTTGCGCGTCAAAATCAACGCCAACCTCGGATGCTCGCCCGGCTTCACAGATTTGGAAACCGAACTGCGCAAAGCCCGCACCGCCGTCGAATTGGGCGCCGACGCCCTCATGGACCTAAGCACCACCACAAAAGAGTTGCGCCGCAAATTGCTTCAATTTCCCGTCCCTTTGGGAACTGTTCCGGTTTACGACGTTTTGGCGAAAAAAGGCGCAAACGCGTCAAGC